>JAJCXL010000549.1 GCA_029263435.1 Acidobacteriota bacterium
GGCGTCGAGGCTCACCGCGCTCCTCGTAGGCGCGGTCGACACCGGTACCGGCCGGCGCGCTCGAGTGCCCGGCTACCGCGTCGCCGGAAAGACCGGTACCGCGCAAAAAGCGGTGCGAGGTCGTTACTCGAAGACCGATTACATCGCGTCGTTCGTGGGCTTCGCGCCCGCCGAGGCGCCGGCTCTCACCGCACTCGTGATTCTCGACTCGCCCGAAGGCGACCATTCGGGCTCGCGTGCGGCTGCGGTCTTCGCGAAGATTGCCGGCCGGGTGCTGCGCTACCTGCAGGTTCCGAGCTCGGATCAGCCCGAGCTGCGTGTCGCCAAACAATGGCCACAAGTCGAGACTATCTTGGGGAGAGGCGACCGGGCCGCTCCCGGAAGCCCCGAATTTGGTCTCAGCGGCGTCGGCCCGTGGCGTGAGCCGGGCCCGATTCGGCCGGGCGAAGGCGTTTCGACGCCGGACGTAATCGGACTCTCGGCGCGAGATGCACTGGGTCATTTCCTTGCGCACGGGGTGGTGCCGGAGATTCTCGGAACCGGCTGGGTCGTCGAGCAGGATCCGCCACCGGGCGAGATCCTGGAGCCGGGCAGCCGCGCGCGGTTGTTCCTCGGCACCCTAGCGGGAGGGGGACGCGCCACCGAGGCGCTGCCCACGAAAGCGGATCGGGCACTCGTGGCGGGCGCTCCCGCTCGCGAGTCGAGCACAGAATGGAAACGCATGGAATCGGCAAAACCAAATGAAGCCGCTTATTGATCTCGATCGCGGTTCCGGGGAGGAGCTTGTGAGCGACACGGAGTGGGAACGGCGGGTACCGCTCTCGGAGCTTTTGGCGCTCATTACCGTGGACTCAGTGACCGGCTCCGGGGATCTGGAGATCCGCGGGATCACGGCGGACTCGCGCGCAGTGCGTCGCGGGTTCATTTTCGCGGCCATCGCGGGCGGGGTGACGGACGGCCACCTGTTCATTCCGGACGCGATCGAAAAGGGAGCGGTCGCAGTGCTGAGTGAGAAGGCGCCGCGGGGCGAGGGCGTGGCGTGGATTCAAACCACCGCCGTGCGCCAAGCTCTGGGACGCCTGGCGTCAAGGATCGCTTCGAACCCGAGTCGATCGCTCGACGTGGTGGGAATTACGGGTACCAACGGCAAGACCACCACCGCTTATCTGGTGGACGGGTTGCTGTCACGATTGGATGGAAGTTCCGCGATGATGGGTACCGTCGTCGCGAAAGTGGGAGACCAGAGCCGGCCGACCCGCCTGACGACGCCCGAAGCGCCGGTATTACAGGACTTCCTCTCTTCCGCTCTCGCGCTCGGCTGTCGGCATGCCGTCATCGAAGTATCGTCCCATGGGCTGGCACTCCATCGATTGGAAGGCACGGAGCTCGAGGTCGCGGTGTTCACCAATCTCTCGCGTGACCACCTCGACTTCCACCGCGACATGGAAGACTACTTCCTCGTCAAGAAAAAGCTGTTCGACGATCACATGCGTCCGGACGGGACTTCGGTCATCTGCATCGACGACGCTTATGGCGAGCGGCTAGCCGCCGAGCTGAAGACGCCGGTTTTGACTTATGGTCATTCCGACACCGCGGATCTTTCCATCCGCGACATCGAAGCCTCGATGTCCGGCACTCGGGTGCGCTTCCGCGAGCGACACGGCGACACCCACGGAGAGATTCTCGAGATCAATAGCGGGCTCCTCGGCCGCTACAACGCGCTCAATCTCGTCGCCGCCTTTGCTGCCGTGCGTGCCTGTGGCTACGACACGGAAACGGTGCTGTCGACACTTTCACAGATAGGGGCGGCACCCGGACGATTCGAGAAAGTCGAGACCGCGCTACCGTTCGACATCATCGTGGACTACGCGCATACCGATGACGCTTTGCGGAAGCTCTTGGAAGCCTGTCGTCCTCTCGTCTCGAAACGGCTGTGGGTCGTCTTCGGTTGCGGCGGGGAGCGTGACCGCGCAAAACGACCTCTGATGGGAGATGTCGCGGCCCGGCTCGCGGATCGGGTCGTTTTCACTTCGGACAATCCTCGCGGTGAGGACCCGGAGGCGATTCTCGCCGAGATTCAACTCGGGGCGAAAGGGTCGAGCGCTGACGTCGAGCCCGATCGCCGTCGAGCGATTGAGCTCGCCTTGTCTCAGGCCTCTGCCGGGGATCTCGTGGTCGTCGCGGGCAAAGGCCATGAGCCCTACCAGATCGTTTCTGACCGAGTCTTGGCCTTCGATGACCGTGAAGTGATTCGTGAGATCGCCGCCCGCCTCGTGAGAAAGGCCGCCCCATGAGGCTCAGTGCTCTCGACGCGGCCGAGATGGTTGGCGGCGAGCTCCATCGAGGAGCGCGAGACACCGCGATCCGCGGCGTCTCCATAGACTCGCGCACCATCTCGCCCGGCGAGCTGTTTTTCGCGATCGTCGGTCCACGTCATGACGGGCACGACCACGCCGCTGCGGCGCTCGAGCGAGGCGCGGTCGGCATCGTATGCGATAGGCCCGTCGACGTCGTATCCGCACGGCCTGTCGACGTGAGGAGTGGCGGCGTTTCGATCGTCGTGTCCGACACCACCCGTGCGTTGCAAGATCTGGCGCATGGCGTGCGGGTGCGCTCGGACGTTCGCGTGGTCGCGATTACCGGCAGTATGGGGAAGACCACGACGAAAGACGCAGCCGCCGCGGCGATCTCGAGTCGACACCGAGTGTTGAAGTCGCCCGGGAACTTGAACAACCTCTATGGACTGCCGCTGTCTCTGTTGGCGCTCGATGGCGAAGACGTCGCGGTCGTCGAGATGGGCATGTCCGAGCCTGGTGAGATCCGGCGACTCACCGAGATTGCGAAGCCTGATGTCGGCGTACTCGTCAATGTCGCGGAGGTCCATCTCGAGTTCTTCCCGTCCTTGGAGGCTATCGCCTCCGCGAAAGGCGAGCTCTTCGAGGAGCTCGACGAGACTGCGGTAGCGGTCGTCAACGCGGACGATCCGCTCGTCCTCGCTCAAGCCCGGAAGTTTTCGGGACGACACCTCCGCTACGGGATGGATGCTGATGCCGAGCTTCGCGCCCATCGCGTGCGCACGTCTGAAGCCGGCCTTCGATTCGACGTCGATGAAGGAGCGGATAGGACCGAAGTGGTGTCGAAGCTTCACGGAAGACACAACGTCTACAACCTTCTCGCCGGGCTCGCCGCCGCGCGAGCGCTCGACGTGCCGCTCGAAGATGCCGCGAAAGCTCTCGCTTCGTTGACGCCGCCGAGTCATCGCGGAGAACGCGTGTCTCTGGCCGGCGGGGTCGTCGTCGTCGACGAGACTTACAACTCGAACCCGAGAGCGGTGAAGTGCGCCCTCGATGCCTTGGGCGTGGAAGCCGGCACCCGGCGCGTGGCGGTCTTGGGCGACATGCTCGAGCTCGGGGCGGACGCTTCGTCGTTCCATGAAGACGTTGGCCGCTACGCCGCGTCCATCGGGGTCGAGCTCCTGATCGGAGTGGGTGTCTTTGGCGACAGTCTCGTCGCCGGCGCGCACGCAGCCGGGCTCCCTCTCCATCGAGTCCACCATTGTGCGGATGCGCGAGAAGCGTTCGACGTGATCACCGCACAGATGAGGCCCGGCGATGTGGTCTTGGTCAAAGGCTCGAGAAGCGTGGGGCTCGATCGTCTCGTCGACCGACTCGTTCGCGAAGACGGGGAGGCGAGCTGATGCTCTACCATCTGCTCTACCCGCTCCACACCGAGTACTCCTTCTTCAACGTCTTTCGCTATGTCACGTTCCGTACGGCATCGGCAACGCTGTCGGCGCTCGCGATCTCGTTCGTCTTCGGACCGTGGCTCATCCGGCGGCTGCGCCAATTTCAGATCGGGCAACACATTCGCCAGGATGGTCCCGAGGCCCATCGCTCGAAAGCGGGGACGCCCACGATGGGCGGCGTTCTCATCCTCACCGCGATCGTGCTCCCCACGCTCTTGTGGGCCGACCTCTCGAGTGCTTTCGTTTGGGTGGCGCTCGGCTCGACCGTCGCCTTCGGATTGATTGGCTTCGCGGACGACTACCTCAAGCTCATTCGCAAGCGGTCGCTGGGGTTGTCGCCTCGCGCCAAGCTCGTGCTGCAATGCGGCTGCGCGGTCGTCGTCGGACTCATCCTTTCCTCGATGTCCTCGCGCGGTGTCTACAGCACGGAGCTGCTGTTTCCGTTTTTCAAAGATCTACGTCCGGAGCTCTCGTGGTGGTTCGTCCCTTTCGCGATGCTGCTCCTCGTCGGCGCCTCCAACGCAGTGAACCTGACGGACGGGTTGGACGGGCTGGCGATCGGAACCGTGCTCATCGCCGCGGCGACGTTCACGGTCTTGACCTATGTCACTGGACACGCGCAATTCTCGTCCTACTTGGATCTGATCCATATCCCGCGTATTTGGGAGCTCACCATTTTCGGCGGCTCGATGGTGGGCGCGAGCTTGGGCTTTCTCTGGTTCAACTGTTATCCGGCCCAGCTATTCATGGGTGATGTCGGCTCGCTGTCTCTGGGAAGTGCGATTGGAACGATGGCCCTTTTGATCAAGCAGGAGCTATTGCTCGCGCTGGTGGGCGGGGTCTTCGTCCTCGAAGCGTTGTCCGTTATCGTGCAAGTGGCCTCGTTCAAGTTCAGCGGTCGAAGAGTGTTTCGCATGGCACCGCTGCATCACCACTTCGAGCTCGCCGGATGGAGCGAACCCAAGATCATCATTCGATTCTGGATTCTCGGGATCATGTTCGCCCTGGCGAGTCTGACCACTTTGAAGCTGAGATGAGAGAGGCAGTGCACCCTGTCCATGAGCGAAGACTATCGAGCTCGCCGTATCCTGGTTATCGGTCTGTCTCGCAGCGGTGTTGCGGCAGTGCGTCTGTTGAGGGCGCACGGGGCGAGAGTGGTTGCGAACGACCGAAGACCGCTCTCGGAGCTCGAGTCTCAGATAGTCGGCCTCGACGCGGAGATTGTCGCGGGCTCTCATCCATCCGCGCTCGCCTCGGAGGTGGATCTCATCGTCGTGAGCCCTGGGGTGCCGCTGGACAACCCGATCCTCGTACAAGCGCGCGAGCGCTCAGTCCCGATTTGGAGCGAGCTCGAGCTGGGCTATCGACACCTGCTCGGGACGGTGATAGCGGTGACGGGCACGAAAGGAAAGTCCACCACGGCGACGTTGATTCGAGACATCCTCGAGCGTGGCGGGCGAGACGCTCGGCTCGTCGGAAACATCGGAGCACCGATCTCCGCAGCGCTCGACGACAGCTCAGCCGAGACTCTATTCGTCGTGGAAGCTTCGAGCTTCCAGCTCGCGACCATCGACACGTTTCGTCCACAGGTTGCGGTGCTCTTGGATGTCAGTCCGGATCATCTCGATTGGCACCCATCGTTCGACGACTATCTGGCGTCGAAAGCGCGGATGTTCGACAACCAGACCGAAGACGATTTCGCGGTCGTGTTCGGAGCCAACCCGGTGACGGTGGATATGGCATCTAGAGGGAAGTCGAGAAAAGTGTATTACGGGCTCGATTGTTTGCGCGATCTCGTCCCGCACTTTCATGCGGACGGCCCGTGGATCGTGCGGCACGATAACGGCTCCTCAACCCCTCTGGCCTCGACGGAGGAGTTCTCTCTTCCCGGGCGTCACAACCGCGAGAACGCCATGGCGGCGGCCGCCGCGGCAGCGCTCCTGGGAGCTTCCGGTGACGACATCCACGAAGCGTTCGAGCACTTCGTCGGCCTTCCTCACGCGCTCGAGAAAGTCGCGGACGTCGACGGGGTTCGCTACTACAACGACTCCCGAGCCACCAATATTCAAGCCGTTCAAGCAGCGATCGAGAGCTTCGAAGGGCCGATCCTCCTGATTCTCGGTGGGCGGTTCAAAGGTGGAGACTTTCGCGCGCTGCGCGGGGTCGTCTCGCGCGGTGTCAAGCGGATCTTCGCGATTGGAGAAAGCCAGGATCAGATCGTCGACGCCTTCGAAGGCTCGGCGACGGTCGAGCGGTGCCAGGATCTGGATCGTGCAGTGACTCGGGCGCATGTCTGCGCTAGAGCGGGCGACATCGTCTTGTTGTCACCGGCGGGATCGAGCTTCGACATGTTTCGTGATTACCAGGAGCGTGGAGAACGGTTCCGCGCCATCGTGTCCGGTCTGGAGGCAGGGAAATGAGCCTCGCGGGCGTAGGACAAGGACATTGCAGCTAGTTCATGGCCGTCAAACTCTATCCCGACCGGACCCTCTTCGTGGTCACTGTGGGATTGGTCTCTTTCGGCCTCGTCATGCTCTACAGCGCCTCGGCGGTCGTGGCGCACGACGCTCACCGGAGCTCTCACTTTTTCCTCGTCAAACAAGCGATGTGGGCGGCGTGCGGCCTCCTCGTCATGTTGACGTTGACGCGATTCGATTACCGGAAGCTGAAGCACCCGGCCGTCATCTACGGTCTGCTCGGAGTGACCGTGGCGCTGTTGGTGGCGGTCTTGTTCTTCCCACCTCTCAAGAACGCGCACCGCTGGATCCGTTTCGGCATGCTCTCGTTTCAACCGTCGGAGCTGGCGAAGATCTCACTCGTGCTGGGACTGGCTTACGAGCTCGAGAAGCGACGCGACCGGCTTCACGATTTCGTCTCGGGGTGGCTTCCTCCGCTGGCATTGACGGGCCTGCTCGCATTCCTGGTGTTGATCGAGCCGGACTACAGCACGGCCTTCTGCCTCGTCTTCATCGGCGGATGTCTTCTGTTCGTGTCCGGCGTCCGGATGGCCCATCTCGCCGGACTTGCGGTCGTGTCGGCGCCGGTCTTGCTTTGGCTCATTCTCAGCGAGGGCTATCGGAGAGAACGGTTGCTCGTCTTCCTCGACCCGTTCAGCGATCCCCTGGGAAAAGGATTTCAGATCATCCAGTCGCTGATCGCCGTCGGCTCGGGAGGCGTCCTGGGAAGCGGTTTCATGCGAAGCCAGCAGAAGCTCTTCTATCTGCCCGAGCCCCATTCGGATTTCATCTTCGCCGTCATCGGCGAGGAGTTCGGCCTTCTCGGTGGGCTCTGTCTTCTCGCGGCCTATTGTGTGCTGTTGTGGCGCGGACTCGTGATTGCGGCGCGAGCGTCGGACGGGTTCGGCTCCCTGGTCGCCACCGGATTCACGATGTTTCTCGCCGGCCAAGCGTTCATCAATGTTGGAGTGACGGTCGGAGTGTTGCCCACGACTGGACTCCCGCTTCCATTCATCTCTTCCGGGGGCACGTCCCTCGTCGCGTGCATGGCCGCGGTCGGGTTCTTGCTATCGGTGTCGCAACATGCGCGATAGCTCGTTGCTCGTCGCTGCCGGCGGGACCGGGGGACATCTCTACCCCGCGATCGCAGTGGCAACGACCTATCGTGAGCTTCGCGGTGGTGCGATCGTGACGTTCGTCGGTACCGAACGAGGCCTCGAGTCGAGCATCGTGCCCTCCTTCGGATTCCCTCTCGAGATGGTACGGGCGGCGCCCCTGCGGGGTGGCTCCGTCTCGCGCAAGTTGAAGGGGGTCTACGGGTTGTTCGTGGGGATGATCGACGCGGTCTCGCTCCTCAAGCGTTTGCGCCCGAGCGTCGTGATGGGAGTCGGGGCTTATGTGTCCGGCACGATCGTTTTGGCCGCGGCGTTGAGAGGGATCCCGACTCTGATCCTCGAGCCCAATGCGGAGCCCGGGCTGACGAATCGATGGCTGGCGCCGTTCATCGACGAAGCGGCATGCGGCTGGGAAGAAACGACCCGCTTTTTCCGCGGCAAAGGAGTGGTGACCGGGAACCCGGTGCGCGCGTCCATCACGGCGGTAGCGCCGCTTTCCGAGACTAGCCGCGACATGCGAGTCCTCGTATTTGGCGGTAGTCAGGGATCGCGGGCGCTGAATCAGGCAGTCGTCGACGCGTTGCCCCTGTTGTCGCCGATGGCGGACCGATTGCAATGGACTCATCAAACCGGCCCGGACGAGCTCGAGTCAGTGGGGGCGGCGTACCGGCAACACGCGTTTCCGGCCCGAGTCGTCGCCTACATCGACGCGATGGACGAGGCCTATGCCAGCGCCGATCTCGTCGTGTCCCGAGCGGGCGCCACGACCTGTGCCGAGCTCGCCGCGTGCGGGCGTCCCGCGGTCCTTGCACCGCTCGCGCTCGCGGGTGCTCACCAAGAGGCGAACGCCGAGCTGCTTGCTAAGGCCGGAGCGGCGCGCTTCATTAGGTCCAAGGATCTGTCCGGGGAGCGTCTCGCGAAAGAAGTGGCCGAGCTGGCCGACGATCCGGACGCGAGGCTCCGCATGGCACGGAGTGCGAGAACGCTCGCGCGACCGGATGCCGCCTCCGATGTCGCTCGACGATTGGCTCGTTTGAGCGGGACCGATGAAGTCACCGAAGACCGCGGAGCGTCGGCGTCATGAGCGCAACCCTGTTCTCCAAAAAGACCCGAGTGCACTTCGTCGGGGTCGGTGGCATCGGGATGAGCGGGATCGCCGAGGTGCTACTCAACCTCGGCTATGCCGTGAGCGGAAGTGACTTGAAGCGTACGTCCACGACCGAGGGGCTTTCCGCGAAAGGCGCTCGGATTCGTGAAGGCCACGAGGTCGCGCACGTGCGAGATGCGGACGTCGTCGTGATCTCCTCCGCGGTGAAATCCGACAACCCGGAGGTCGTCGAGGCTTTCCGGTTGGGAGTGCCCATCATCCCGCGGGCGGAGATGCTCGCAGAGCTGATGCGGCTGAAATACGGTATCGCGGTGGCCGGCTCTCACGGCAAGACGACCACGACGTCGATGATCGCGGTCTTGCTCGATCACGCGGGCCTCGACCCTACGATGGTCGTCGGCGGAAGGATGAAAGCGCTCGGAGGAAACGCCAAGCTCGGAAGCTCCGATCTCATGGTGGCCGAGGCGGATGAATCCGATCGCAGCTTCCTGCAGCTGTCACCGGTCATCGCCGTCGTCACGGGTATCGATCGTGAGCACATGGAAGCTTATCGGGATTTCGACGATTTGACCTCCGCGTTCGTGGAGTTCATCAACAAAGTTCCGTTCTACGGTGCTTCGATTCTCTGTCTCGACGAAGAGGGCGTTCAAGACCTCTTGCCGCGCGTGCGCCGGCGCCACGTGAGCTACGGCTTCTCATCGCAAGCGGACGTCTCCGCCGACAACATCCGCCTCGACGGCACCGGCTCCACCTACGATCTGAAGCTGGATGGCGAGTCGGCCGGGAACGTGCACTTGAACTCACCCGGCAGGGTCAACGTGCTCAACAGCCTGGCGGCGGTGTCGGTGGGGCGGGAGCTCGGTCTCGAGCTCGATACCATTCGGGCGGGGCTCGAAGCGTTCTCTGGTGTCGACCGACGATTTCAGGTCAAAGCAGATGCGGCGGGGATCCTCGTCGTCGACGACTACGGTCACCACCCGACCGAGATCCGAGCGACCCTCGCGACTGCGAAAGAGGCGTTCGGACGGCGTACCGTGGTCGTGTTTCAGCCCCATCGCTATTCGCGGGTGTTCTCGCTGTTCGACGATTTTTGCCATGCCTTTCACCAGGCGGACTTGCTCATCGTTACGGATATCTATCCCGCAGGAGAGCCTCCGATGGCGGGGGTCAGCGGCGAGAGGCTCGCAGAAGGGATCAAAGAAAAGGGCCATCGCCGGGTTCGTTTCGTGGCTGAGATCGACGATGTACCGGCGGCCCTCGAGAGCGACCTCCAAGAGGGAGATCTCGTCATTACTCTTGGCGCCGGTAGCGTCACGACTCTCGCCGACAAGCTTGCGGAGGTGGTCGATGAGCGAGCTTAGCGTCATGGCGGTGGCTCGGGGCTTGGAAGCGGCCGGCATTTCTTTCGAGCGCAATGCGAAGCTCGCGCGGTTCACGACGATTGGCCTCGGCGGACCGGCGGAAGTGCTCGCCCGACCTCGCTCGACCGAAGAGATTCAAACGGTGGTGGAGCTCGCCAAAGCGCATGAGGTTCCTCTGCGAGTACTGGGTGCCGGCAGTAACCTTCTCGTGAACGATGCGGGTGTGGCCGGCGTCGTGCTTCACACCGGCGCCCTCGCTCACGTGCGCATCGACGAGGAAAACGGCATCGTCGACGCCGGGGCCGGATGTCACTTCCCGTCGCTCGTCAAGAAGACCGCTGGGTGCGGACTACGGGGCCTCGAAGGAGGGGTCGGTATTCCCGGCTCACTCGGTGGGGTCGTCACGATGAACGCGGGAGCCTATCAGTTCTCGATTGGCCCGCTCGTCGAATCCGTGGAGGCGGTCTCGGCCGATAGCGGAGTCATGACCTTGACGAGACCGTCCATCGACTTTCGTTATCGAAAGTCCTCGTTCGGAAGCGACCTCATCGTCGCGTCCGTTCGTCTGCTTCTGCAGCCCGATAGCGCGACCGCGGTGCGCGCGGATTTGGACGCCCACATGCACACGCGGAAGACCACCCAGCCGGTCGGAGTCAAGAGCGCGGGCTGCATCTTCAAGAATCCCGAAGGAGACTCCGCCGGACGATTGATCGACGCGGCGGGCCTCAAAGGGCTCACCGTCGGCGGTGCTCGCATATCCGATGTCCATGCGAACTTCATCGTTCACGACGGAGCCACCACGACGGCCGAGGTGGCCGCATTGATCGACCGCGTGCGGGAGTCCGTCGCGACGACGACGCAGGTCGAGCTCGAGACCGAGGTCATGACGTGGAACTAAGACCGTCTGCCCAGCCCGATCCGAGCGAGCGGTTTCTCCGCGGACGAAAGAAGAGAGGCCGCGCGGGATCGTGGCTGAAGAAGCTCCTGCGCATGGCCTTCGTCGTGGCATGCGGAGCGGCGTTCGCCGCTTCTGCGGTGTGGGCGGTGTCGGCGGCGCGTCGGTCGCCGGAGCTCTCGGTTCACCATGTGCTCGTCGAGGGCAACGTCCAGCTCTCGGATGGCGAGATACTCGAGTTCCTCGGACTCTCCCGTGGGTCGAACATCCTTACGCTCGACCTCGACGAGGTGCGCGCGAAGCTTCTTCGCTCGGCGTGGATTCAGGAAGTGGAGGTCGAGAGAGTTCTTCCCGCGACGTTGACCCTCCAGATTCGTGAGCGGACCCCGGTAGCGGTGGCGGTGCTCGACGAGCTCTATCTCCTCGCCGGAGATGGAACCATGCTCGACCAGCTGTCCCCGCGCTACGACGTGGGGAACCTCATGCTCGTCACGGGGCTGAAAGATGCCGCCAATCTGGTGCCCCGACGGCTGGCGCTCGCGGGCTCTCTCGCGGCGGCTCTCGCCTCGGACGATCGGGTGGAAACCATCGTTTCCGAGATCGACGTCTCGGATGGCCCTTCGTCTATTGCCCTTCACCTGAGGACCCATCCCGTCAAGCTGCTCGTCACTCGAGACACGATGCTCGACCGAGTGCGCGAGATCGCTCCGCTTCTCACCGGTCTTCACGATCAGGTGGCGCGGCTCGAGACCGTCGATCTCCGGTTCGCCGGAAGGATCTATTTGCGGCGCGGCGATATCACCGAACCGCTACTGAACCAAGACAATACCTCGCTCTGGCTCCCCACTGGAGGTGCCCCATTCTAAGCAAGAAAGATAAATATATCGTTGGGCTCGACATCGGTACGACGAAAGTCACCGCCATTGTCGCGGAGGTGACCGAGGACGGCCGGATCGACATCATCGGGATCGGCTCCGCGGAGTCCAAAGGGCTCCGCAAGGGCATGGTCATCAACCTCGAGCAGACGGTGGAATCGATCAAACGCGTCGTCGAGGAAGCGGAGCTGATGGCCGGCGTCGAGATCGATCAAACCCATGTCGGCCTCGCGGGAAGCCACATCAAAGGCTTCAACAGCCGCGCGGTGGTCGCGATTACGAACAAGAACCGCGAGATCACTCGAGAGGACGTCTTTCGCGCGATCGATGCCGCGAAAGCGATCGCGCTCCCCGCCGATCGCGAGATCGTCCACGTGATCCCGCAGGAGTTCGTCGTTGATGGCAATGACGGTATCCACGATCCAACGGGGATGACCGGCTCCAGGCTGGAAGCCAATGTCCACATCATCACTTCCGGAGCTACCGCCACTCAAAACATCGTGACTTGCGTCAACCGCGCGGGCATGGAGGTCACCGAGACGGTTCTCGAGCAGCTTGCCGCCGCGGAGGCGGTGCTCACGCCCGATGAGAAAGAGCTGGGAGTCGCTTTGGTCGACGTCGGAGGCGGCACCACCGATCTCGCCATTTTCGACAAGGGCACGATCTGGCACACGGCCGTGCTTCCTACCGGAGGCGACCACTTCACGAACGATGTCGCCGTGGGGTTGAGAACCCCGATCGTGGAGGCCGAGAAGATAAAGAAGAAATACGGTTGCTGTTTGGCCACGATGGTCTCGGACGAAGACACCATCGAAGTGCCGAGCGTCGGGGGTCGCAAAGCACGCATCCTGCCGAGGCAGCTCCTTTCGGATATCCTGCAGCCGCGAGCGGAGGAGATCTGTCATCTCGTATATGAGGAGATACAACGCGCGGGCTATGAACGGGTGCTGAATTCGGGGATCGTCTTCACCGGAGGCAGCGCCGCGCTCGAGGGGTTGGCGGAGGTCGCCGATCGCATTTTTGACATGCCGATCCGCTGCGGCACGCCGTCAGGGGTGGGGGGATTGGTCGACGTCGTTGCCAATCCATCCTATGCGACCGCCGTTGGGCTCGTTTTACACGCCCATCGCATTCGTTCGAACAAGCTCATTTCATCCGGGCCGACCGGCACGTGGTGGAAATTCTGGGAACGCTTTCGCCGGCTGGTGAATGTGTCCCTATTGGGAGGGTGAGAAGTGATAAAAGAGAGCCTAGTCAGGGGTCGAGTTATAGGACAGGCCAAAGGGAGGATATGCCGATGATTCGTTTCGAAGACGACAGCCAGGCATCGGATGCCGCGAGACTGCGGTTCGATGACAACCAGGTGACCGGAGCGCGGATCAAAGTCATCGGAGTCGGTGGCGGGGGAGGAAACGCCGTCAATCGGATGATCGCCTCTCGAATCGCGGGGGTCGAGTTCCTCGCAGCGAATACCGATCAGCAGTCGCTCAAAGCCAGCCGGGCGCCCGATACCATCACGCTGGGCTCCAAGCTGACGAAAGGGCTCGGCTGTGGTGCGGATCCCGACATGGGCCGAAAGGCGGCGCTCGAAGATACCGAGCGCATCCTGGAAGCTATCGACGGCGCCGACATGGTGTTCATCACTTGTGGTCTCGGCGGTGGCACCGGCACCGGAGGCGCGCCCATCGTGGCCTCTCTCGCGAGTGAGCTAGGTGCTTTGGTCGTTGCCGTCGTGACCAAACCGTTCACATTCGAGGGACGCCGGCGTCAAGTGCAGGCCGAGGAGGGTGCTCGAGAGCTCCGTGAGCAAGTCGACACCCTGATCTCGATCCCTAACGATCGCCTCTTGCAAACCGTCGAGCGCACCACTTCGCTATCTGAGGCCTTCAGCACCGCGGATGACGTATTGAGACAGGCCGTCCAAGGTATTTCCGACCTCATCACGGTACCGGGACTCATCAACTTGGATTTCGCCGACGTCCGCACGATCATGCGCGGGATGGGAGATGCGGTCATGGGCACCGGCATTGCCGAAGGTGATAGCCGAGCTCAAGACGCGGCCAAGATGGCCATCTCCAGCCCGCTCCTCGAGGATGCGTCCGTGGATGGCGCGAAAGGCGTCATCATCAATATTACGGGTGGCGAAAGTATGGGGCTTCTGGAAGTCAACGACGCGTCGTCGATCATCCACGAAGCGGCCGACAAGGATGCCAACATCATTTTCGGCGCCGTCGTCGATCCCAGCATGGGCGACAAGATGAAAGTGACGGTCATCGCCACCGGCTTCGGCCGAGCGGAGACTTCTTATCGACGCCCGTCGGTCACTCCGGTCGATATCGCGAACTACACGCAGCCGACCGAGATGGCGGTGGGCTCGGAGGATTTCTACCGGAAGGGAGAAGATAACGTGGCCGCCGATATGGATTTTGGATCGGTCGAGTCCGAGGATGGTGAAGACCTCGATGTTCCGGCGTTCTTGAGACGACAAAAACCGTAGGGAGCGCTCGTCTCACCACAGCTTCCGACCCGCGCTCAGGCGCGAGGTCGGGGCTGCCGCGCGACGGGCGGCCGAGTTTCCCCCCTCAAACCCCACTCGGCCGCCCGTTGGCAGTCGCTTCAGGGTGGCTTCGCTCGCGGGCGCTCCGGCTTGCCGAGCACGCACAGCGCGGTGTGAGAGAAAAACTCTCCGACTCCGGGAATGGACGTCACGAGGTCGCTTGCGCTCCGCACCACGGAGTTGCGAAAACGCCCGACCCGAAATTGAGGATTGAGCTCGAACCGCTCTAGCAGAAGGCCACTCTCCGCCACACATTTCTTGAACTGGCGCACCGTGAGCTGGTTGAGTCCACCGCGTTGCTCGGAGTAGCACGTCGCGGGGTCAGTTGGCCTGAAGACCCTCCGTCGGACCGTCATGACGACGCGCTCCGGAAAGATCAGATGGGCCCAGGGAAGTTGGGTGAAGCCTTGGAGATGCCCCCCGAAAGGGCTCAGCCACATCGGGCCGAAAATGCTCAGAACTTTACCGCCCGGGACTAGCAAGTCCGCCATGCGCCTCAAGAAACTGCTCGGGTGCGCGACGTGCTCGAACGCTTCGAGAGAAACGATGCGATCGAACGAGCGGTCGAACTCGTGCTCCAAGAAATCACCGTCGATGAACTCGGCAGCGCGGCACCCGAGTGTTTCGGCTTTGGCCCTCGCCGCGCG
>JAJCXL010000550.1 GCA_029263435.1 Acidobacteriota bacterium
CCGGATTTCGGAAAAGCGCTCGACCCGTCGGTGTTCAGCGCGGCACTGGGGCAGGCGTTCTTCTCGCTGAGTCTCGGAAACGGCTGCATGCTGACCTACGGGAGCTACTTGAGCCGTAAGGAAAGCATCGGACGCTCGGCCCTTTGGGTCGTCATCCTCGACACGTCGATTGCGCTCATCGCGGGGCTCATCGTGTTTCCCGTCGGGTTTACCCTCGCCGGGTTCGATCCTGCCTCGTCCGGGCCAGGACTGCTCTTCATTACTTTGCCCGAGCTGTTCGCGACGCTTCCGGCCGGAGCGTTTTTCGGGGCGGCATTCTTCGTGTTGCTGGTCTTGGCGGCGTTGACCTCGACCATCTCACTTCTCGAGATTCCCATCTCTCACTGTATCGACCAGTTTCGCTGGTCTCGCAAGCGAGCGGTCGGCGTCATCGCGGGCGCTGCGTTCGTGCTGTCGATCCCGTGCGCGCTCGCCGGCGGGGCGGTCGACGCGCTCACGAATTTCGATACTCCCTGGGGTGGAGATTTTCTTCAGGTCACGGCCACGGTTTGGAACAACTTCGCGCTTCCGATCGGCGGTCTGTTGACGTCGATCTTCGTCGGGTGGGTCTGGGGCGTCGACCAAGCCGTTGCCGAGCTCACTCGTGAAGGCGCCCGCTTTCCCTTCCCCGCGCTATGGGGGTGGGCTATCCGCTATATGGCACCCGTCGCGATCGTGATCATCTTGCTGACGGGCATTTGGCCACTGTTCTTCTGACGGAGGATTTGATGCGATCGATCGTTTTGCTGCTCGCCGCCACGCTTTCGGCGGCGAGCGCTTTCGAGGAGAAAGAGACCCAGGTGGAAGACCCGTTCATTCGCTGGTCCGACGCACTGTGCGAAGCGAACGAGCCGGCGCCGCCCGAGCCCGGAAGCTGGGGGATGGACGAAGCGACCGGGCGGTTCATCCATCCGAGCGCGACGCCGCATCAGCACGAGACCATGAGCTTTCCGGGCGAGCTCGACTACTGGGACTCGAATGAGTACGCGAAGAACATGAAGGTGGAGGCCTACTATCCGTGGGTCGTGGAGCCCTTCCACACGTGGCAGAACATCGTCGACTTCGACGGTCGGCGCTACCTCTATCAATACGTCCGCAAGGATCTCGGAATCTTCGATATCACCGACCCCAAGGACGTCAAGAAGATCTACGAGAAGGGGAGTCCCTGGGGTCCCGGCGGCGCGGGTGAAGAAGTCAATCCTTACGCGCCTTCAGACATGTTCGGTGCCGCGTCGATCATGTGGAACGCCGAGCTCGGCAAAATGATCATGGTGCAGTCGTTCGAGATCCGCCGCTTCGGAGTGATCAATGACAAACGCTCGGAGCCGGACAAAATCGCGATGCATCGAAGCGCCGACCATCTCAAGGGGTTCAAAGTCTATGAGATGAACGGACCTCTACCGGAGGATTGGACGTTGTTGTCCGAGACGACGACGGATGTCATGCATCCGAACGCGCCCGTCGGTCAGCAAGGCGGCTCCGGGGTGCGTGACATCCCGACCTATTTCGGCGGCAAGTACATGTTCGTCGCGGCGGCTCCCGACGCGAGCTTCGCGCTCACCGAGTATCCGACGGACCTCTATTCGTCCGGCTACCAAGCGTGGGACATGTCGGAGCCGAAAGCTCCGAAATTCCTCGACCAGTTCGCCGCACCTGGTCAGAGGCTGGGCGATGAAGAGGCCTATGTCAACAATCCTCGCTGCGGCAATCGGACGTCTTGGTTCGGCTCGCGGATGCCGCTATTCGTCCCGACCCCGGTCGAAGACGGCGGCAAGTATGGCTACGCGGCCATGGCTGGGCTCGGGCTCTACGTCCTCGATATCTCGGACCCGGGCAACATGAAAGCGGTGGGACACCTGGAGTTTCCACCCAATGTCGCGGGCACCGAAGGAGACAACATCGACGTCTCGCAAGTCGAGAAGTCCGGCATCATCTACTACAGCGGCTACCCTCTCGCGGAGAGCTGCTACGAGCCCTACAAAGACGTCTTCGCCATCGACGTCAAGGATCCCACCCATCCCAAGATCGTGGGAACACTGCCCAGACCGACGCCGCCAGACAATGCGCCGTTCACTGATTTCTGCCAGCGGCGCGGGAGCTTCGGTCCGAAGCGCACCGGCTACTACACGCAGCCCGGAACCCCCAGAGACGGGATCGTGCCCTATGCGTTCTACAACGCCGGAGTGCAAATCTTCGATGTGAAGGATCCCGCGAATGCCGAGATCGTCGCCTATTTCGTCCCCAAGTTCAGCGAGGACACCGTTGAGTACGCCCGGGGGAACTTGGCCCACGGCATCTATGTCGAGTACGACCGCAACCTCATCTGGCTCTTCACCAATCACGGGTTCTACGCGCTATCGACGCCCGTTATTGGAGAGCCTGTCTTGACACCGCCCACGACGCCATGGCCGCCGCGATCATGACGGCCGCACTGGCGACCTACTCGGATGCGGGCGTGAGACGCGCCGGTTTGATCAAAGACGGCGAGCTCTACGCGCTGCCGGAAAACGTCCCGGAGTGGGCCAAAAAGGATCTCTTCGGTTGGATGACGCATTGGGACGAAGCCGAGAAGAAGATCGACGCTTGGCTTCAGGCGGTGGAAACACCCATCGCCGAGGGGCTCGAGGCGCTTCGCGCTCCGCTTCTGCCGACCCGGATCTTCGCGGCGGCCTCGAACTATGTCGAGCATGCCGACGAGATGGGAACGGCGCTTCAAGCGAAGAAAGACAGCCAACCCTACATGTTCACCAAAGTCAGCACGACCGTGGTAGGGCCCGGGGAAGCGGTGCGGATCCCGCTCCAGTCGAAAAAAGTCGATTGGGAGGTCGAGCTCGGCGCGGTCATCGGGCGAAGAGGTCGACGCATCCGGACCTCGGAGGCACTGTCGTACGTGGCCGGATATACCGTCGTCAACGACATCTCCGCCCGCGATCTCACCCGTCGCTCCGACTACCCGTTCAAGTTCGACTGGTTCCAGGGAAAAAACTTCGACACGTTTTGCCCTTTGGGCCCGTGGATCGTGCCGTGCCGCTCGATCGAAGATCCTCAAAATCTCCGGCTTCGGCTCGACGTCAATGGCGAGACGATGCAAGACGCGAGCACCGCTTCGATGATCTTCACCGTCGCCGAGCAGATAGCCTATTTGTCGACGATGCTGACGCTCGAGCCGGGCGACGTGATCGCGACGGGGACTCCGACCGGCGTCGGCATGGGCCGAGGCGTGTTCCTGAAGCCGGGCGACGTGATGTCGGCTTCGATAGAGCGCATCGGA
>JAJCXL010000551.1 GCA_029263435.1 Acidobacteriota bacterium
ACGTAGAGGACGTCCTCACCGTTGGGCGAGCGGATCCGGCGGAGAAACTCCATGCCGGTGATGGCGCGCTCGAACGACTTGGTGTGGCCGCTTTGGAGGTAGTAACCGCCGGGAAAAATCAGACCGTGATCCTCGGGAAGCTGCACACAGGCTTGACCGATTGCGTCGATGCGATCGACCTGATGCGTCCTCGTGTTGAACACCAGGTAACGATAGTCCGTCTCGCGATAAGGGAGGATCTTCAGGAGAATCAGAGTACCGAGCTTCTGATAGTGAACCTCGGCGTCGTCGAGCGATTGGTCCGCATCGACCACCGGCTCACGGTACACTCCTTGTCCGTCCTCGGTGTTGTCTTCGACCTTGATCGTGAGGTCACCGCCCACCGTCTCGACGAAGACCTCGTCGAGCACACTGACGTGCGGATGCCGTCCGGAAACCTGATCTTCTCGAGTGGTGGCCACCCACTCGAAGTCGTGCGTGGGCGGAAAGGTGTGATCCCTTTCCCCGCGGTTGTCGATATAGGTGACGGTACCGTCGGGGTCGACCGCCCAGCGAAACACGCGCAGGTCGTCGAGTGTCTCTCCGATCTGGAAGACCGCCAAGAGCCTATCGGTGAGGCGTCGCAGCTGGAGAAGCCTCGTGTTCCGGTAGTAGTGGTAGAGCTCGTTGAACTCGTCCACGAATTTCGGATCGGAGAGAAAATACTCGGGAGCGCTCGGAGAGATGGCACGAAACGCGTAGCCCTCGCCTTCGCGCTCGACCGAGTAGAGGCAGAAAACGTCTTCCACCCGGGTCTCGCGCTTGAGGCCGATAAACACGTTGTAGCCGAACAGGAGAAGGCCGTTGACGTCTTTGATGTCTCTCGGGACGCAGTTGTTCTCGGTACGGATTCGCTCCGTCCCCGCGACAGCGATCTCGCTACCCCCGAACAGCTCGAGACGTTGGGCGTTGAGCGCCTCCGCGCGCTCGGCCAGCACGTCTCCCTGGCCGAGCAATCGGTCCCGGATGATCTCGTAAGTGCCTCTCTCGATCTCTGGGCTTTTTTGTTCGTCACTCATCGACTACAGCCTGACGTCGTCGATGCCTAGCGCTTTCGCGTGTTTTTCGAGCGTCTTGATCTTCTCCAAGTCGTCGCCGGTGCTCTTTCCGATGAGCTTTCCGAGCAGGGCGCCGATGGTGACGTCCTTGAGAGTGCTGCCGCTTATTCCGGCCTCGGTGAGAGCATTGCGGATCTCGTTCACGACGTTCTTGTCGCCGTTGAGGAAATCCTTGGACAAGGACGAGACTACGTCGCTCTTGCTGACGAGCTCGTCGATCCCTTTGCCCATACCGATGGAGTTGACGATGCGATCGAGAAACGCTCCGTCGCCGCCGACGATATCGATATCCGCCGATTCGAGCGCCTTTCCGAGCACGATCGACTTGTGCGCGGCGACCGCTTCTCTCGCTTTGATAGCCTCGATACCGAGCAGCCGCTCGTTCTCGATACGCAGACGATACTCCTCGTGCTCGCGACTGTCCTCGTCGAGCGCCTTCATGGCCTGTGCTTTCTCCGCGAGACCGCGAGCTTCGGCGCCAAACTTCTCTTGAATCGCTTGTGCCGAGGCGCTGCCTTTCTCGCGCACGACGGCGGCTTCGGCGGTGCCGACCTTCTGGACCGCACCCGCCTCGGCCTCTCGGACCCTGACTTCGGCGAGCCCGAGCTTTTCACTCGCGACCGCGTCGGCCTCTTTGACCCGAGCCGCGGCGAGACCGTCCGCGGCGGACTCGGCTTGGACCCCTTCGGCGATGCGAATCTTGGCCTTCGCCTCGCGATCCGCTGCTTCCAGTGCGGCGTCGGCCAACGTGACCCGTTTGGCCGCTTCATGTTTGGCGGCTTGCTCTTGTGCCTCCGCAGCCTTGATGTCTTTGACGAGCATCTCTTCGGCTTCGGCCTCCGCGTTGATGATGATCGCTTGCTTGGTGCGTTTCGCTTCTTCGACGACTTGGAGCTCTTTGATCCGTTCCTGCTCCTCGACGACGCTGCGCTCGACCACGACGCGCTCGCGAATGACGTCTTGAATCTCTTTGCGTTGAACTTCGAGGGCTTTTTCCTTGTCGATCCTGCGTAGCTCGACCTCGCGCTCGCGGTCCACGGCCTCGAGCTGGCGGTCTTTCTCGACCCGCTCGGTCTCGACTCCGATGACGCGTTCACGGTTCTTGACGGCGACCTCCACTTGTCGCTGTTTGTTCTCCTCGGAGATCTGTACTTCTTCGTCGGTCTTGATCCGAGCGGACTCGGATTTGAGACGTTCCTCGGCTTGCACTTGGAGTAGGAGCGCGCCCTCGCGCGACTTCACGGACTCGATCTCACGGAGCTGTTTGGACTCGGCGTCCTTGTGCTCGCGGTCGAGCTCGAGGATGACTTTGGCCCGTTCGACATCCTGCTTCTTGATGGCCTTCTTCTCGTTGTTCTCGAACTCATTGGTTCGGATGTGCTCCACCGCGGTCAGCTCGGTGATCCGGCGGATGCCCTGGGCATCGAGAATGTTCTGAGGGTCGAGATGGGCGATGGGCGTTTGTTCGAGGTAGTCGATGGCGGCATCTTCGAGGACGTAGCCGTTCAAGTCGCGACCGATGATCTGGATGATCGCATCTCTGAACTCGTCTCTCTTCGTGTAGAGGTCGACGAAGTCGAGCTGCTTGCCTACCGTTTTCAGCGCTTCGGAGAACTTTGCGCTGAACAGCTCGTCGAGGGTCTCGGGAGAGGACGCGCGCGCGCAACCGATGGACTGGGCGACCTTGATGACGTCTTCGACTCTCTTGTTGACCCGGACGAAGAACGTGACCTTGATGTCCGCGCGAATGTTGTCGCGGCAGATGAGGCCGTCCTTGCTTCTTCGATCGATCTCGATCGTCTTGACCGAGATGTCCATGAGCTCGGCCTTGTGGATCACCGGAAGGACGATCGACCCGGTGAAGAACACTTCCGGCTCGCGCTTCATCTTGTTGACGACGAGAGCTTTGCCTTGTTCTACCTTGCGGTAGAACTTGGCGACCATCATGAGTATTCCCCATACGACGATGACCAGCGCGAAGCCGCCCAGGCCTACCAGAATCAACAGATCCATCATCTAGTTCTCCCTCCTCGAAGAAAAACGCTAATAGAGCTCATTCGTTATCGGTCTCCATCTGTGCGGCCGCGGCGAGTGCTTGGTCCACGGGCCCGATGAAGAAAATCTCTTGCTCGGATTCATAACGATAGACGAGGGCTTGGGAGCCGCGAACGAAGTCGTTGTCGCTCGTGCATCGCACCTCTGCGACGAAGCCCGCTCCGCCGTCTTCGATCTCGCCACGTCCCGAGTGATCGTCCACCCGCGCCGAGAGAACCGTGCACATCTTGCCCACGAGCGACGCGCGTCTCGGTGCCGATTGCGTGACGAAGAGCTTCCGTAGCGGCCGGGTGGTCATGGCTGCGAGCACGCATGCCGAGAGACCTGACGCGAGCGCTATCACCAGTCCAAAAATGGCGGTGGCGGCGAGCGAGCCGAATAGTCGGGTCGCAAGGTAGCTCAAGATCCAAGCCCACAAGACGATGAACGTGCCGACCACCGTAAGGGGGACACCACGAACCCCCATGATGGTGAGAATGCCCGCGAGCAGCCCCCCGGAGGATTGCTCGGAGAGGTCTCCCTCGGCGGCGTCCATGGCTTCGGCGGCACCCTCCGCGGCGCCGTCAGCCATTCCCTCGAGCGACTCGACGCCACCTTCGAACGCGGCGTCCACGGCATCGAGGCCCAAGAGCGAGTCGAGCACGTCGAGGTCCAACGCTCCGAAGATGACGACCAGCCAATAGAGGAGTACGAGCGCGAGCGCACCGGTGAACACAATCGTTGGAAACGAGGCGACAGTAGCGAGAAACTCCTGCACGTTCTCCAGCTCCTTTCAAACCGTTGAGCCGATCCGGCGGGCAGATGGATCTCCCGACGGATCGAAAGCTTCGTCGTTGGACGAGAAGACAGCCCCGTCCGCTCGATAGAAAGCTATCGGTCAGTGAGAATCGCTGAGTTCGGTTGTGGTTGTGCCGGTTGTGGTTGCGTCGAGCTCCATCCGAGCTCGAACTCACCTCTAATGTTACGGGAATTTCACCTAGAAAATCAAGAGCAGACGTAAAAATCAACGCCTGTCGGGATCGGAGGGCACGAGCGCGGAGGGTCTCGTGGGGCGAGCTCGTGGCGCCGCGGATGAAAGCGGCATGCATTGTTTAAATATATGAAAACAATATAGATAGCCTGTTCGCTCGAGCCTAGTTCTACCTCTCCGGTCGAGATCTATTTTTCGGCTTGACTCTCGTCCGGAGGACCTCTAGTATGGGGGACAATCAGTACATCAGTAACACGGTATTCATTTCATGTACATATTTTGTGTGTCCAATGAATCTCCGCCAGGAGTCCGCAATAGATCCGTTATTCTTATGCCGGATCAACCCCATCCATCGACCGAACCCGCTAATTCATCCTGCACTGTGATCAACCTCGTCTTTAACAACCCTACATAATCAATCTTCTGGCAATTTTTATTGGAACGCGAAAGGGGGGCGCTTTCGGGCGCCCCCCGCACTAACTTTAGAGCCCTCCTCCAAGCGTTACCGGCGGGCCTCGCCTCGAGGTTGCTGCAATCATGAAGCTCAAAATCACCACGTTACCCGGAGATGGCATTGGTCCCGAAGTCGTCGCGGAAGCCGTCAAAGTTCTAGAGGCCATGGCGGCCTCTCATGGTCATGAGATCGAGGCCCGTCCTTTTCCCTTCGGCTCCTCGGGCTTGGATGAAGCGGGGAGCGGTTTTCCGGACGAGACCCGCCAGGCTTGTCTCAGCACGCCTGCCATCTTGCTCGGCGCGGTTGGAGACCCCCGGCACGACCATTTGCCCCCCGGCGAGAGGCCCGAGCGCGCGCTCCTGCACTTACGCCGCCTCATCGAGAGCTTCGCTAATCTGCGTCCCGTCGTCGCGAGCTACGTCTCCAAGAGCTCACCGTTCAGGAAGGAGACCCTCGAAGGGGTCGATCTCCTCATCGTGCGTGAGCTCACGGGAGGGCTGTATTTTGGAGAGCCGCGAGGGATCGAAGGAGAAGGGAAGAGCCGGAGAGCGTTCAATACCCTTCGCTATGATGCGAAAGAGATCGAACGGATTGCCCGGGTGGCTTTCGATGCGGCGGGGAAAAGACGAAGTCGGGTGACTTCGGTCGACAAAGCCAACGTGTTGGAAACGTCGAAGCTGTGGCGTGAAGTCGTGACCGAGGTCGCCCAGGACTATCCTGCGATCGAGCTCGAGCACATGCTCGTCGACCGTGCCGCGATGGAGCTCGTCTCCCACCCGTCGCGCATCGATGTTCTGCTCACGAGCAATCTCTTTGGCGACATCCTCAGCGACGAAGCGTCGATGCTGGCGGGGTCTCTCGGGTTACTCCCGTCAGCGAGCATCGGCGGAGACATCGGTCTCTACGAGCCGGTTCACGGCTCGGCGCCGGACATCGCCGGCAAGGGCATCGCGAATCCGATCGGCGCTATCGCCTCGGCCGCGATGATGCTCCGCTACTCGTTCGAGCTGGAGAACGAAGCGCGCGCCATCGACGACGCCATTCTCGAGGCTTTTGCCGCGGGATATGTGACCGCGGATCTCACCGACTCGGGGGATGCGAAATCGAGCGCGGAAGTCGGCGACTTCATCGCATCACGCGTGCGCGGGTAGTCCGCTCGGCGAGCTCGCTCAGGTCGTCTCTTCTGGCTTTCGAGCTTTGGCCTTCAGCTTTTCGTCGATGAAGTCGGCGTGGGGGACGCGCAGGAGCTTCGCGACTTTCCGAATCAGGTACTCCTCGTTCTCTTCCAGCCGATTATCGCTGTAGGCGACCTGCCACAGGAGCCCGACGATGTGTTTTTTCTGTTCGGGGCTGAAATTCTCGTCGACCAGGCGCGTGAACTCATAGAGTGAGACCGACTCCTTGACCTCCAACTCCGCGAGCGCCACGATCTCTTGGGTTTGCTCCTCGGTGAGGCCGAAGCTCTTCCGAATGCCGTGCTCGATCGTGCGTTTTTCTTCTTCTCCGACCTCGAAGTCGGCCCTCGACATCTCAATCAAGAGCGCAGCGGTCGCGAGCTGTAAAGATCGTTCGCTAGCGGTGGCAGCGGGTTCTAGCTCAGTGACGACGCGTACGCTGAAGAACTCTTGGATAGTTCGAATCAAATCGCTTCTCCGGAGGACGAGCTCTCGGGGGCGGCTCGGAGCCCTTCGCGAACATGAGACACGGCTGCGCCGAATCCCCACGTCGCCACCACCAGCATGACGACGAAGGAGATAAACGGGAGCGCTTTCGCAGCATAGACCACGAGAAGCCCGAGTGCGAGCCGAGCGAGTCCTTGGCTCGCGGTGGACGGCGTGCCGAGAAGTTGACGGCCGAGATAGGCTCCGACGAAAGTTTGAGCGGCGTAGAGCCCGAAGCCCAACACGGTGAGGCCCAGGATGCCCAAAGGCACGCCCACGAGAGTCAAGGCCACGACGAGGCTCAACCCGAACAATCCGACCAGAGCGACGAGCCCGGTGAGGATGCTCTTTTCGTAGCTCGGGACGTGCCGTGTGACGATGGCCTCGGTCGTCTCGGGGGCGAGCAGCAACACGGCCGCGCCGAAGACGAACGCCGCCGCCCAGAAGTAAAAAAAGCTCGCCAGCCGATCGCCGAGGCTTGGCTCGTCCTTTCGCTCGATTTGCTCGAACTCGAAAGGCGATGAGAGGGAGGACTCTGGGGAGACGGTGGGCTCGGCGCGGCCGAAGAACTTCGCCGTTCCTTCGAGCCTTGCGCCGGGAGCGACGTCGAGGGCGTCGCCGATCGCCAATACCGAGCCTGCGATCCGCGACTCGAGAGTCGACTGCGCCGCAGCGAGCATCACGTCACGGCCGACGGGCGCCTTCAAGGTGACGTCCCGGGCCGCGGCAGAGAGGCTTCCCTCGACCGAAGCCTCCGAGCCCAAGATGAAGCTTTCTGCCGCCACGGTGACGTTTCGGGCCACCAGAGCGTCGATGGTCAGTCGGCGCGCGCCGACGCGGACGTTGCCTCGGACGCGACCGGTGACGATGAGAGTCTCGGCGAAGCCGAGCACGTCTCCGTGAACCTCTCCGGAGATCTCCACCCGCGAGGCGCCGACGATGAGGTCGCCAAGGACGGTTCCGGCGATGACAATGGTCCTGCCCATGACGATGAGGTCGTTGTCGATGGTGTCCGACTCCGCCAGGGTATAGGTGCGCACGTCGAGCTCGATGACCGCGGCTTGCGAAGAGCTAGGGAAGGCCAGGGGCAGGAGCGGGATAGACAGCATGACCACGCTCACCGCCGACGTGCCGACTCGACGCCAAAGCCATTGCAGCGCATAGCCGACGCCGGCCGCGGCGAGGAGTAAGACGACGCCTTCGACGAGGGTCTGAAACAAGCTCGACCATCCAATCCAAGAGAAGATGCCGCCCAGGAGCGTCGCGCCGAGACCGGCTCCGTCCACACCCAAGCGCGCCAAACCGGAGAACGCGGGTGCGATGACGACGCTCCAGATCGACGAGATGCCGAGCGTTCCCAGCGCGAGGGTCACGACGACGAGCCACGAGAAGTCCTGCTGGCGGGGGCGGATATGCTCGGGAAGCGCTTCGTCGGCCTCCGAGACCGCCGCCCGGATGAGTCCCGTCTCGGCTTTGATGGCTTCATAGCTCGCCCGGCAGCTCGCGCAAGCGATGAGATGGTTTCGCGCCCCGTCTTGTCGGGTGTCGGTGAGCTCACCATCGGACAGCCTCAAGAGCGTGAGCTCGTCGACATGTTTCGGTGAGGTCTCGCTCATCGGTCCAACAGCTTTCGCATCGCGTGCCGTGCTCGAAGGAGCACCACGCCCACGAGGTTTCTGGAGATGCCCAAGACGTCTGCGATCTCTTCGTACGAAAGATCGGCGTAGTAGCGCAAGACGATCGCCAAGCGGGCCCGGTCCGGTAGCTCGCCGAGCGCGCGGCGGACGTTTCGCTTCGACTCTTTCACGACCACGGCGTCTTGGGGCGTGGGCGCGGGATCGGCCAAGTCGAGAAGGTCTTGATCGGGTAGCGGCTGCTCGGCGTGGCGTTGCCGCTTGCGAAGCTCATCGCAGCAGTGATTCGCCGCGATCCGATATAACCACGGGGAGAGTCTGCGGTCGCTTTCGAATTGAGACAGCCGGATGCGGGCTTTCAAGAACACCTCCGCCGTCGCGTCTTCGGCATCTTGACGCGACGAGAGCGCTCGCCGGCAGAGCCGGAAGATCGAAGGTGCCATGACTTCATATATTTGCGACCATGCTTTCGAATCGCCCTCACGTGCGGAGACCGCCAACGCTTCGAGGTCGAGCTGTTCCGGGCTATCCATGGACTAATACGCTTCTGCGGTCAGATTATTACAAGTTCGAGTCGCGTCATCGACTCGGATTGATCGAGGGTCACTTGACCCGAGCCGAGGCGGGGGGAAAAACAGACACTTCCTGTGGGGTGAAACCACCGCGCGAGATCACCGAATCCGCGGCCCGAGCGCCCTACAATGAGTATGTCCCCCTGCCATTATGTTGAAAGAACGGGTCATCGCGGTTCACGATCCGCCGTCGGCACGGCTTACGGCGCAGCAGACGAACCTCGCTCGCGTGATCGTCCGAGAAGACCCAACCTATCTGAACCACACGCACCAACGCCATCCGGTCACCGGTGGACGGGCGGTCCTGCCACTCGACTCGAAAGAGCTTCTATCGCTCGAAGTTTCGTGGGAGCGAGGACAAGTCGCTTGCATCGGACGCATGAACAAGGCCATCGGCGCCGTCGAGGGGGAGTCTCGCCGCAACCGTTATCTCGACGCTGCGGTGGAGCTCGAGCTCGCCCTGGACCGCCGTCATCCGCCGACCGAGAGCTTTCGCGAAGTCCCGGACTACTTGAAGGACGGATACACGGATTTGGGAGTGCTGGCCGTTCCCAGCCGGCGGGAAGGCATTCGGGTGGACAAAGCTCGGCTACGCCCTCAGCTCGTTTCGAGTAAGCGTCTCGCGGTGCACGAGCTCTCGCGAACCGACGTTTCCTCGGATCTCTCGGCCCGTCTTCGGAGGTCCGCGCAGCTGCTCCGAGACGATGTATCGTTCAAGGAGGGGGTCGCGATCGCTCGAACCGAGGGCGGGACGGTGTTCTTATCCGATTGCGTCGAGCAAGGAACGATGGCGTGTCGGCACATGTCGCTGTTGATGCAGCTACGGCTGCAGGAATCCGGCGTGCGCTCGCGACTCGTCAAGGGTGTCCTCAAGCTCTACGGCCTGAAAGCGCGTCACGCGTGGAACGTCGTTAGCGACGCGACGGGAGTCGCACTGATCGACGTATCGATCTCCGAGGGTGAGGTGCCGCTCGTCATCGT
>JAJCXL010000552.1 GCA_029263435.1 Acidobacteriota bacterium
AAGTGCCTCATTCCAAAGGCATTCGTCCCCAGATACCCAATCGGTATCATCCTTGCAAAACCCCACGGCAAACAAACCCCAACGCGATCCGCCCGGAAGAGTTCCTGGCCGGAGGTTCCATGGTGCTTCGCACGTTTGCCACCGCTATGCTCGTCATCGGGCTCTCGAGTCCGCTGATCGCTGATGAAGAGGAGACCGGAGCTGAGCCTCGTACGATCGAGCCGACGCAGAGCGAGCTTGCGCAATTCTCGCTAGGAGACCGCGACCGAGACCTCTCGGCCGACACCGGCGGCTCCGTCGGTTTCAGTGCCTCGGCTCTCTCGATGTTCGCGGCCTCCGCCGCTGACATCGCCACCACCGAGTGGGGCTTGTCGCAAGGGTTCGTGGAAGGAAACCCTGTCGTCGCTCAACGGGGGGTTCGGATCGCGACGCATATCGCGGCTCCGATCGCGGTTTATTGGGCGACCGAAAGGCTTCACCGGTCGGGCAAGAAGAAGCTCGCCTTTTTTCTTCGCCTCTCGATCATGGCGGCGTATAGCTACGCCGCGATCCACAACACGAGGATGATCACGACCAACCCCGGTGCCGGCTTCTGAGCGGCCGAGCTTCAGAACTCCGCGACGAACGTCACCACTCCGTTGACGCCCGGCGCGTAGACGGCGCGCGCGTCGGGGCTGACCGGATAGCGCTGGTCGAAGAGATTGCGAACGAGCGCTCGAAGCTCGAATCGCGGTGAGAGGCGAATCCCCGCTCCCACATCGAACGTCGCGTAGCTCGGAATCCTCATCTCCGTGGGCCCGGGGAGCTCGTCTTTGGCGAACCAGGCAAGTCGAACCTGCGCGTAGCTTCGATCGCCCAGCTGGCGCCGCAACCCGAGCTTGACGTTGCCCGCGGGGATGTCATCGACGGGAGCGTCGTCGTCCGAGGTATTGCCGCGGGCGATCTGGCCGCTCGCCTCGATCGAGTAACGCTTCCAAAATGACGCCTGCATCTCGACTTCCAGCCCTCTGAGATTCGCTTCACCGCGATTGCGAAAAAAGAAGAGCTCGTCCCGGGTCTCGTAGCGCTCGATCAGGTCCGAGAACCGATAGTAGTAGCCGTAGACCGCCCACCGCATCCCGCCTCTCACGTAACGAAGCGCGGTATCGAGCTGGTTCGCTTGCTCCGGCTCGAGATCCGGATTGCCGGTGGCGATGCCGCGACCGCTGATGCCTCGGAAGTATCGGTCGGACAGGGTCGGGTCCCGAAATCCACGGGCGAGCTGTCCGGTGAGACTCAGGCCGCGGCCGAGCTCCACTTTCAGCGAGCCATATCCCGACAAAGCCTGGTTGCGGGTCGACAAGTCACCAAAGAAGCCGCCCTCATTGCTCGTCGTCACGTCGTCGAAACGCGCTCCTGCTCCAACCGACCATCGGGAGCCCGCGAGGATCTCGGTGCTCGTGTAGATTCCGGTATCGATGCGGCGGGCGGTGTCGACCGCGACTTCGCTGAAGTCGCGCACGTCATCCGTCAGAAGCTCGTTCACGGCATGCAGGCCATAACGGCCGTTGACGTCGACGCCGAGCTCCCACCGTGCGGGACCGACCGGGCGGACTCCGGAGCCGCGAAAGCTGAAATCCTTCGCGCGGACATCCGCCACGCTCGTGAGCACGGAGTCCGGCGCCGAGAGCCGCGTGTGGCGATCGGTCACCAGCTGATATTGCCCCCAAAATCCGGTAAAGCCGATGCGAGTGAACCCCAATCGAGGTGCCGCGTCGTACGACATCGTCAAGCGGTGAGAGTCCTCTTCCGGGTAGCTCGTCACCCGATCCATCCCCTGATCGTCCGGACGTCCGGTGTCGCGCGCAAAGCTCGACTGCCACGAAACACTGAGAGCGTCGTCGCCGAGCTGATGCATGAACCGTCCGAGGAAACCCGAATCCGACGCCTGTGAGTTGAACACCTCTCCATCGGGCGAACGATAAGACTCGAAATTGCGGTGTCTCGCTTGGAGGACGAGCCCGCCTCGATCCAGACCGTGTACGATCTCTGCTCCACCGGTCGCTTCGGGCAACCCTAGTCCCAGGGCACCGAGCAGTCGGACGCTGGTCGGTGAGCCCGGCTCGACCCGGCGCGTCCGCGCGTGGATCACGCCGCCGAAAGCGTCGGAGCCGTACCCTACCGAGCCCGGTCCGCGCGCTACCTCCACCCCTTCTAGGAAGAACGGATCGAGAAACGTCGCCGAGGGTCCCGCCCGTCTCTCGGTCGTGACCCGGGCGCCGTCGATGAGCAGTAGCGTCCGCCCGCGCGCCAGCCCTCGAAGTGAAGGCACACTGGCATGAAGATCCGAGACGCTTCCCGCGCCCGGGATGTTCGCGATGACATCCGTCAGTCGTGCCGGGTGGCGGGTGGCGAGGTCTTCTCGAGCGATCGCGGTCCTCGCGCTCACCGGCGTCGCATCGGTTGCAGGAGCCGCCCCGCTCGTCACGGTCACGTCTTCGTTCAGCACCGAGCGCGCCGTGATCACGAGCGGCCCCGTTGCCGGAAGCGCGTCGACGAACACAGGCGCGAGGTAGGTCCCGTTGGGGAGCACGATGAAGATCTCGAACGGAAGGGCTGGTTCCGGAGACCAGTCGAACCGGCCAGCGGCATCCGTTCTCACTACGCCCGGATGGCCCAAAACACTGATCTCCGCGCCTGAAACGGGCGCCCCGTCTTGGTCGACGAGCCGCCCTTCGAAGCCAATTACGGGCACGACGCTACCGAGGAGAACGAGGAGGGCAAGAGTTTTCATGAACCTCTGGGAGTCTAACGTAAAGGTGCGCGCGAGCCCAAAGACCGGGCGCCTCGGGGCTCTGCGACCGGTTTCGCCTTGACAACAAGGTCGAAAATGACTTCTGATAGGGAGTTAAAAGTCATTCTAAAACTAATCGAGGAGTGTGATGCGGCGCCTTGTCCCTATGGACGAATTGGTTTCGGATATCAAGTCTTTCGCGGCGCGAGACTTTCCCAGAGCGGAGGTCGACGAATACCTCGCCTCCACGCTGGTAGCCCCGGATTCACTCGACGGCTACCTTTCTTACTGCGAAGACCGGTATACACGTCACCTGGTCCACAAGGACGAAGACTTCGAGCTCCTCGTCATTTGCTGGGGCAGCGGTCAAAAAGCCCCCATCCACGGGCACGAGGGCGAGCTTTGTTGGGCTCGGGTCGAACGAGGAAAATTGCGATTCTCGAACTATCGGATCGTGAGCGAGGAACCTCTCGAGCTGACGCAAGAAGGGGATCCCGTCGATGGAAGCTCCGGATTCGTGGACGGCCCAGCGGAGCTCCACTCGGTCGACAACCCGGACGCGTTCGGCGAGAACGCCGCGAGCCTCCACCTCTACGCGAAACCCTACAGCCAGTGCGACGTCTACGACTCCCTCCACGGGCCCGTCCGTCGAGTCGATTTGGCGTACGACACCATCAACGGAGAGCCGGTCGCGCCGACGACTCGGTGACCAGAAACGCGAGCGAACGAAATCCGTGGTCGAGATCAACCATAAAGAACGATTCCTGCGAGCCAAGATCCTGTATTACGGCCCCGCAGCGGGTGGCAAGACGACCACCTTGCAAGTCTTGCATCGGCTCGCCCGAGGAGAGCGCCGTCAGGAGCTCGTCTCGGTCAACACCGCTCAAGATCGCACCATCCTCTTCGATCTACTGCCTCTGAGCACCCCCGCATTTCGGAGCTACGAGCTTCGCTTCCAGATCGTCGCGGTTCCCGGACAAAAGTTCTACGGCGCGACCCGGAAGATGCTGTTGAAGAACGCGGATAGCATCGTCTTCGTCGCGAACTCCGCCATCGATCGCTGGCAGGAGAACCTTCAAAGCATGAAGGAGATGACGGAGTACCTTCTCGATCACGGGATCGAGCCCTCGACCCTCCCCATCGTCTTTCAGTACAACAAGCAGGATCTTCCCGACACCACCGACAGTGCGCTCATGGAGCGGACCCTCAATGCGCGCTCCGCGCCGAGCTTCGCCGCGGTGGCCACCGAAGGCCGGGGGGTGTTGGAAGCGTTCGGCGCCGGTCTCGAGCGAACGATGACCGAGCTCGCGACGCGCTACAAGATCGGGGAGAACCTGGGCGACGCCCGTTCCGCCCGAGAGTGGGCTTCACGAACGATGAAAGAGATCTTCGGTGTCACGCTCGAAGAGCTCGCCGCTTCCGCGAAAGCGCAGAAACCGCCCGAGCCGCCTCCGATGCAATCCGAAGAGCCCGCGCCCGCGAGGATCTTCAGGGTCAAGGCACCCAAGCTTACGTTGTCCGCACCGAAATCGCTGCCCGCGATCGACCGCCCGGAATCCGCGCTGACCCAAGCCAATCCTCCGGTGCATAGCGGGCCGTCCGGGGCGGTGGAGCTCGACAACGAATCCGCGAACGCGATGGTCGAAAGCTACGCCGAGGCTGCATCGAGCTTGGCCGACCACATCAGCGACCTGCAGCAGCAAACCGAAGCCCGCGCGAAGAGGATCGACGCGTTCACCGCGGTCGCGGACGTCGCGAGAAAGCTGTTTCAAGCGACGCCCGACGAGACGCCGGTCCTCCTCGAGGGCCTGGTGGCCTCGCTCGCGGATACGCTCCGTTGCACCCAAGCGTCGTTGAGCCTATTGCGTCCCGATGGTTTATTCGAGCAGATCGTAGGGCTCGGGCTCCAAGTCGATCCTTTGGAGAACGGCAAGACGGCCGCGGGGCGTCCGCTCGCGGATGCGATCGTATCCGCGGCCAAACCGATGATTCAGATGAGGGGCGACACCGGACCTCTCGAAGAAGCGATGGATCGCGTCGGGGTCGATTGTGTCGCAGCGGTGGCGCTTCCCATGCGCACACCCGTTCACGCGATCGGCCTGATGACCTTCTATCTGCCGCAAGAAGCGCCGGCGCCCAACGCAGAGATTTTGCAGCATCTGGAGAGGGTCGTGCTCGAGCTGACGATGGCGCTCGAAGTCATCTCTGACGCGCATGCCTCGATTGCACTCAAGCAGAGCCTACGGAGCGCGTTCAGAGGCCGGGTCGCGGAAGGCGCGACTTACAGCTTGGACGAGCCTCTTTCAACCATCGACCAGACCCTCCGGCGCATGCGCTCTTATCCCGACGCTCCGTATTGGATCTCCCAAGAGATCCAAAGCGTCGAAGGCAGGACCAGTGAAGTCAAGTTCATGCGCCAGACGCTGCTCGACTTGCGATCCGGTCGCCTTCCGGCGCGTCGTCCCACACCTATCGGCGAGCTGTTGGCCAACCTCGAGCAAGAGCTCGGGCAGGGACTGACCGATCAAGGCATTCGTTTTCTCGTCGAGGTCAAGCAGGGCGTCAACCCCGTCTACGCCGAGCCATTTCTCCTGAGAGGGCTCGTCTATACGCTCATCGAGAACTCTCGTCGCCGGTTGGCCGGAGCGGGCGGCGGTGTCATTCGCATCCTCGTGCAGCCGGACACTCACGGGGCCCGCATCTCCATCTTCGACAACTTGGTCTCGGTATCGAACGCGCTGTCGGCTCCGTCACGCTTCTTGTCCTGGCCGCTCGAGCGAAGGCTTTCGGACGTGACGGACGAGCTCATGCAAAGCGTCGTCGAGTACTTTCAGGGGAACTGGGCTCAAGAGACCCGAGAGGCCGTGGGCACGGTCCGGACCATCGTCCTTCCCACCGCGTAGAGCACCGAAGCGCAGCCCGTCAACGGCGGGCGGCGAATATCGCGGCTGTGAACAGCCCGCCAATCACGGCGAAGGCCCCTACCCCGAGGAGCTGCACCCAGTCCGCCACCCCGACCGGGTTGAGGAGTACCGCGAGCGCGGCCGAGAGATCGAATCCCGTCTCCGGCCCACTGCGCATCGTCTTGAGCGCCGTGAGCACCGTGGTCATCCCCATCGCGAGGAATCCACAAAAGACACCGCCGAGCACGCCTCGAACGACGAGAGCCCTTCTACCGTACATGGCGCGGCGGGGCGAGCCCCCCTCTTCCACTTCGAACTCCGGCTCTCTCGTCCCGATGGGGACGAAGCGTTGAAGCATGACCAGGCCTGGGATTCCCATGACGAGCGTGGACAGGAAAAACGTCCGCCACCCGATCGCGTCGACGACGAACCCGCTGATCGGCCCGGCGAGGAGGCGCGGAAGAGCGAACAAGCTCGAGAACAACGCGTACTGAGTCGCGGAGAATCGCTTCTGGGTCATGCGCAATAGGAGCACCTGAAAGGCGCCGGTGCCGAGCCCGGACGTAAACAGCTCGAAGCTCGTGGCCGCATACATCAGGCCCAATGTCGGCTCGCTACCCGCGAGAATGAAGTAACCGACGTTCGAGAAGATCTGGAGGAGGCCGAACACCCATAGGGCATGCCCGAGCCCGACGAGCGTCGTCACCCAGCCACCGAGAAACGCGCCCGCGATCGTCGCTACCATTCCTGCCGTCGAGAGGGCGATCCCCCGGTGGTCCGAGTTGTAACCCATGTCGATGAGAAACGGTCGCGTAAGAGCTTGGGCGAGCTGGTCGGCGAATTTGTAGAGAAGCACGAAAGCGAGAATTTCGAGTGCCCGATGACGCGACAAGAACCCGATGAAAGGCTCCCACACCGCTTCCGCGAGTGAGCGCGGCTCGGGCTGTTTGACTTCCGGCTCCGGTGCTTTCCACGTGATCAAAATGAGCGGCAAATACAAGAGTGCGAGTAATCCGTTGACCGCGCCCCAGCCGTAGCGACCCGCCAAAGTGATGGCGGCCCCGCCGGCGACCATCATGGCAGCGCGGTAGAGCGCGATCCGCGCACCCACCGCAGCACCTTGCTCCTCTTCACGAAGGACCTCGACCGTATAGGCATCGTAGGCTACGTCGAAAGAAGCCGAGGCCAGCGCGGTAGCGAGCGCGAGCGCACCGACGACCCAGATCGCATCTGGATGGTCGCCGACGCCGGCGAGCATCAACCCCACGGCCGCGAGCAGCACCTGAGTGATCGCCATCCAGCCGCGCCGTCGCCCCCAAAACGGAGGGACGTAGCGGTCCATCAAAGGAGACCACACGACTTTGAACGCCCACGGAGCCTGCGCCAGAGTGAACAGCCCTACGATCCGGATATCGACGCCGATATCGCGCATCCAATCCGGGATGGAGTACCACACCAGACCGAGCGGGAGCCCCGAAGAGAACGAGAGCAGTGCGACCGAGCCGGTGCGCCAGGACGAGAGCGCGCGAATCAGGCTCCGTAACGCGCTTTGCTCAGGTGCGCTGTCGGTAGAACCGTTCGACGGAATCGATCTCCTCCTGTGTTCTGGACTCGTTCCAGCCGAGCTCCTCTTGAAGAATGGCCGCGCAACGCAAGACTGCTTCCACCGCTGGACGTCCGGCCGAGCCGAGCTCCGTCCGACGAAGCACGACGCTCGGAAGGTCCAACGCCATCTCGTCGCGCGCGGCGTGACGTATCTCCGCTTCGAGCACCGGACTCGAGGGCGAGATCCGCTCCAAACCGCCGCACGCGAGCACGGATGGATAGCGCGTCCCGTGAGTCAGCGCGAGGTGGCGCATGATATCGGCAGTGAGCCCGGGCTCGGGATGCTTCGTAGCTTCTTCCACGAAACGCTCGATGTCGTCGATGCCTCCTCCCGCGAGCGGTGTCTGAGCCGAGCGGGACGCGACAGGAGTCCATCCCAAGAATCGCATCGCGTGATCGACCGCCTTTTCCGCCACGTCCCGAGCGGTCGTATATTTCACTCCGACGACACTAACGAGCCCCGATAGCCCATCGGTCTCGTGGTCGTCGATGAGATAAGTTTTTTGCAACGTCACGGCGCCACCGTCTTCAGAGGGCCCCACTGTCGCCCGGCGGGGTAACAGCCCCCGATGGACGAGGCGGACATCGCCGCGCTGAAGCTCGGCTCGGGGGTAGGCCTCATTGACGTCGTCGAGGAGCTCTTGAACGTCGCCTTCGGAGGACTCGAACCCGTCGGGATCTCCTTCGAAGGCACCGTGGCTGGTACCCACCAAGGTCACGTCTCGCCACGGGATGAGACAAAGAAAGCGACCGCCTTTATCGAGCACGGCGTCGTCGTCGCGATGCGCCCGGCGACTCACCACACCCACCGCTACGTCTTTCATGAACGGACGGGTGACCAGATTCATCGCCTTGGAGAAATGAAAGAGCTTCCGAGGCGTCGTCGTGAGGCGGTCCGTCCACGGTCCGGTCGTGTTGATGACGAGCTTCGCTCGAATGTCGAATGTGCTCTCCGGGTCGAAGCGATCGCGCGCCCGGACGCCTCTCACCCGATCGTCGTCGACGATGAGCTCGGACGCTTCCACGAAATTTGCCACCACGGCACCTTCGGCGGCGGCCGAGAGCACGAAAGAAAGAGTCATCCGATCGGAGTTGTGCATCTGGGCGTCATACCAAAGAACGCCGCCGGTGAGCCCCTTCGGGTCCACGCCAGGGGCGAGATCGATACACTCATCCCGGCCAAGAGATCGGCCTCCGGGCAGTTGTCGACCCGGGTCCGCACCTTTGTTGCGGTCCCAGCTCACGACGTCGTTGAGCCACAACGCCGCGCGCATCGCCGGCAAGCTCTTGACGAAGC
>JAJCXL010000553.1 GCA_029263435.1 Acidobacteriota bacterium
CGACCGTCATCACTTGCTGCTCGCCAACGGTCGTGCTCGATTGCGGATGACGACGCTGTACCATTTCGCCGCTCTGCATGGCGATCTCGTCGTCGGTACCGGCAATAGAGTCGAGGACTTCGGAGTCGGTTTCTTCACCAAATACGGCGACGGTGGGGTGGACCTCAGCCCGATTGCAGATCTGAACAAGACGGAAGTCTACGCACTCGGGGCAGAGCTCGGTATCGAAGCCGCCATCATGCAGGCTCCGCCAACCGACGGCTTGTGGTCGGACGGCCGGACCGATGAGGATCAAATCGGCGCGAGCTATCCCGAGCTCGAATGGGCGATGGCTTTCTCCGGAGATGAAAGCGGCTTGGACGCTCGATCGCGAGAGGTTCTCGAGATCTATCGGGATCGCCATCGGGCCAATCGGCACAAGATGGTGCCGATTCCGGTATGCGAGATCCCAGACCCGTTGCGCTGAGACCAAAGGCGAGCGCGAGACCGAAGTTTCAGGGTCGACGGCGGCGACGGAGCCGTGACTTCCTCGGTGCGAAGTAGCCTTCGCGCGATCGTACGCTCGTCCCGGCCTCGGCCGTCAGGATCTGAAGGCGCCGCCATTTACCGTCGTGCTCGGTATTCGTCGAGACGTAGCCCAGACTGTACTGGCTCTTCAGCTCCGTGAGGATGAGATCGTAGATACCAGCGAGATCGTCGAGCGATTCCGGAGCATAGGACACCCCGCCGCTCTCATTCGCGAGCTGGTCGAGCTCGAACTTGGCGTTGCGATACTTCTCTTTCTTGAGATCCGCCTGGTTCGCTCGTAGTGAGATCGCGTAGATCGTGACGTTCGTTTTACGGGCTTGCTCACGCACGTCCTCGAAACCCAAGACCGAGCTGGTGTCGTTGCCGTCCGACAAGACGATGACGGCTCGACGGTCGAGCTCCTTGGGCCGATAAGATTCGAGGTCCTTGAGCGAGATATAGATCGCGTTATAGAGCGACGTCGCCCCCGCGACCTCGGTCGATTGAATGGCGTCGTTGACGACGTCGAAATCGGTCGTGAACTCGACCAGCGTCATGACCCGATCGCCGAACTCCACCACTTGAACTTCGTCCTCCGACTTGAGGGAGGAGACGAACCGGACCGCCGCTTCCTGCGCCAGCGGGAGCTTCTGTCGCATGCTGCCAGAAACATCGAGAAGAATCACCAACTTCAACGAAAGCTCATCGACGGAAAAGAATCGCAGCTCTTGCTCGACGCCGTCTTCATAGATGCTGAAGTTGTCGAGTCCCAGCCCGGTGACCAAGCGACCGTCATCATCGGTCAAGGTCACCGCGAGGCTGACCGTGTCGACACTGGTGCTGAAACGGGGGCGGTCCTCCCCCACTTCCTGCTGTGAGAACGCGGCGGCCGCCACGGTGAGGCAGGCGATCCCGAGAAGGAGGCGATGCACAGCGCGGGACTCAACGTCCGGCAAGGCCAGGTGAGGTCCCGAGCGAGACCTCATCATTGCTGATCCAAGGCCTCGAGCCTCTTGCCTGCGCGCCCGACGACGGCATCCGCATCCGCGACTTCTTTTCCCTTCGCGCCAAGGCGGCGGGCCTGCTCCAGCCACTCACGTGCACTGTCGAGCGCTACCTTCAGCTCGCCCTTCTCGACTTCGGTCAGGCTCATCTTCTTCTGGATACACGTCGCCTCGATCCAGCCGCTCTTCGACCTCACCGCAAGAACGAGGGCCGCCAGATCATCAGAAGAGAGTTGGTGCCTAAAATAGAGGGTCTCCGCCGCGTCTCGTAGCGCGAGGGGGCGCTCTTGCTCCGCGAGGCTTCTCGAAAAACGCACGCTCAGATCGCGATCCACGGGAAGAAGCTCGAACAAGTTGACGAGATAGCCCTGCGGGAACCACGGGCCCTCGTCGCCGGCCGGATTCGAGTTTTGGACCGTTTCCATCGCGACCCTGAGGGTCGTGTGCTTCAACCGGGAGATCGACGAGCGGCGCGACGTCATCCTGCCCCCATCGTCCAGACCCCACAAGCTGAGCTCGAGCACGCCGTCGTCGAGCGCCACGTTGCCCACGAAAGCCGCTTCCTCCGTCCCGAACCCCGCCTCCGGGTCGAGCTCGCCGAGATAGTCGACCTCCACATGGCCTTCAGCGGTGTTGAGCGTCGCGATGGTGGTGACGCTATTGAGCTGCTCGCGTCCGAGTGACTTTCGGGTGTAGTCGCGCGGCATGTCCAGCTTCAACGAGATCAGGCTCCCCAAGAGCCGTAACTTGAGCTCGTGATCCCACAAGCTCGCAAGCGTCGTATGAAACAACAAGAGCTCGTCGGCGAGTTGGATGCGATCCCCCGAAGCGATCGCGACCGGAAGTCGCGATCGGACGTCCACCCCGTTCACCCGACTCCCATTGGAGCTTCCGATGTCGACGAATACCGGCCCGTCCTCAGTGTTCTGCAGCGCCGCGTGGCGGCGCGATACGCGAGTGGACGTCAAGCTGACATCGTTCTCCGCGAGCCGCCCCAGGCGGCTGTCCTGCTTGACCAGCGGGTAGACTCTGGCCGTCGCGAAAGAGTAGACGTAACCCCACGGCTCCGCCGCGTCTTGGGCTCTGAGATCCGGGGCAAGCCCCAGCGAGAGCGCGACCCCGAAAACGAACCATGCTTTGCGCAACATCGTGGATGAGCTGACAGATTAGAATCGGTATCCGGTTGGAGTCAAGTCGACGACGGTAAGCATCGTTACGGCTCCAACCAGCCGCGCTCGGTCAAGAACTCGGAAATCACCTCGTCGACGGCCCGCCCCTCATCATCGACGAGACGATTGAGCCGCCGCATCGCCGCTTCATCGATCCCTCCTTCGAGGAGATCGATCACGGAGGCGAGAGCCGGTTCACGAGCGACGGCATCCGGACGATAGACCGCCGCGGCATCGTAGGGCGGAAAGAAGGCGAGGTCGTCTTCGAGGACGACGAGGCCGAACTTCTCGATGAGACCGTCCGTCGAGCTACCGGCAATGACGTCGACTTGATCGCTCACCAGGGCTTGATAGATCAACCCGAGCTCCATCCCGCGGGGCTCACTCGCGAAGTCGAGTCCGTAGGCTTCGACCAGTCCGCGGAATCCGTCTTCGCGCTCCAAGAACTCGTGTCCCGCCCCCGGCCGAATGCTGTCTCGATGAGCCGCGAGGTCGGAGATTCTCGTCACCCCGAGCTGGCTCGCTCGCTCCGGCTTCATCACCATCGCGAAGGTGTTGTTGAACCCCAGCGGATCGCTCCATTCGAGGCCGAGCTCTGTTCGGTAGCTTTGTCGGACGGTCTCGAAGACCTCACGCGGGTCGTGCTCTACCGGTCGTTTCAAGATCGCGGTGAGCGCGGTGCCGGAATACTCCACGTAGATATCGAGATCGCCGGCAAGCAGAGCTTGATGACAGATGAACGTGCCCCCGAGATTCAATCTTCGGTCGACGGGTACTCCGCGCGCTTCGAGAAGCTGCGCCACGATCTCCCCGAGAAGCACCTGCTCGCTGAAATTCTTCGAGCCGATGACCAGCGGATCGTTGCCCGAACAAGACGCGACGAGACAAACGAGCCCGACCACCACGGCTCTCATGCGCGCACATCCAGCTTCTTCTCGATGCGCCCGAGCACGGCATCGAAACTGATCGCAAGCAGCGCCGAGGGCAGAGCCCCCGCCAGAATGAGCCGATGGTCCACCATCGTGATTCCCCTGAAAATGAAATCGCCGAGGCCCCCTGCCCCGATCGCGGAAGCAATCGTCGCGAGCCCCACCGTCACCACCGTCGCGATCCGAACTCCGGCCAAGATCGTCGGCAGCGCCAAAGGAACTTCGATGTAACGGAGTCGCTGCATGTCCGTCATTCCCATGCCACGTCCCGCCTCGACCACCGCGGGATCGACGGAGCGGATGCCGGTGAACGTGTTTCGGAGGATGGGGAGCAGTGCGTAGAGGACGAGAGCGATGACGGCGGATTTCATTCCGATGCCACCGATGACAGGGATCGGGATGAGAAAGCCGAACAGAGCGAGACTCGGCACCGTCTGCATGACGTTGGCGAAGCCGATGATGGGAGAGGCGAGTCTTTCGCGCCGCGTCAATAAGATCCCCACCGGCACTCCGACGGAAACGGCGATCCCGGTCGAGAGCCCGACGAGCTGAAGGTGCTCCCACGTCTTGGCGCCAATCTCGCCGTGGCGCTCGAGCACGAAGCGAAGAAAGTCCATCGGTCAGACGCTCAGCGGCCGAGCACGCTTTGTTTGGTGTCGAAACGTACGAGCTCGCGCACGAAGTCGGTCGCCGGGGCCTCCATCACCGTTTCGGGTCGGTCGAGCTGAAGGAGCCTCCCGTTATCCATGACGCCGATACGGTGCGCGAGCCGCAGTGCCTCGGAGACATCGTGAGTGACGAAAACGATCGTTTTCGCCAATCGGTCCCGAAGCTCTTTGAACTCGTCTTGGAGACGACGGCGATTGATGGGGTCGAGGGCACCGAAAGGCTCATCCATTAGGAGCAACGGTGGATCGGCGGCGAGAGCCCGAGCGACTCCGACGCGTTGACGCTCTCCACCCGACAACTCGGACGGTCTCTTCCGAGCATAACGATCCGGCGGGAGTGAGACGAGCTCGAGGAGCTCCCGGGTTCGGGCCTCGTAATCTTCGGCCGCGGCGCCGGAGAGTCTCGGAACGAGCCCGACATTGTCTTCGACCGAAAGATGAGGCAGCAGACCGACCTCCTGGATTACATAGCCCGTCTGTCGACGGAGCTGGATCACGTCCCAGTCTCGGACTTCCCTTCCGCGAATGACGACCTCGCCGTGATCCGGCTCGACCAAGCGATTCATGGTCTTGAGGGTGGTGGTCTTTCCCGACCCTGACGAGCCGAGCAACACCACCGTCTCGGCAGTCTCTACCTCGAACGAGACGGAGTCGAGAGCCAACTCTCCGTCAGCGTAGGACTTCGAGACGTCTCTCAGCGCGACCGCGGGGCCAGACATTCTCGGGCCTCAACCAGAGGTCAGCTCTCGGTAATCCTCTCCGGACTGCACGAAGACAAGCTCGGCCATCCCCACGAACAAGCCGTTATCCACCGCCCCGGGAAGGGCGTCGATGAGACGCTCGAGCCCGGCAGGATCGTCGATCGCATCGAAGCTCGCGTCGAGAATGTGGTTGCCGTTGTCCGACGTGAAAGGCTCACCGTCCGACATCCTTAGCACGGCATTCGCCCCGAGAGCCGCCAGGCCTTTGCGCACGACCGGAGCGGCGAAGGGTACGACTTCCACCGGCACACAACGGAGCGAGCCGAGTCGAGAAACGAGCTTGTCTTCTCCGACGAGGATCACGAAGCGCTTGGAGACCGACGCCACGACGCGCTCCCGGAGCAAAGCACCTCCGTGTCCTTTGATGAGGTTGAGCTTTGGATCGACTTCGTCAGCGCCGTCGACGTCGATATCGATGCTGTCGACATCGTCGAGGGTGGTGAGGGGTATTTGGAGCTCCGTTGCGAGCTCTGCCGTTCGGATCGAGGTCGGGATGCCTTGGACGCGAAGTCCCTCGTCAGCGATCCGGGTCGCCAACGCTCTGACGAACAGGGCCGCAGCGCGGCCGGTCCCGAGGCCTACGACCATTCCCGACTCGATTTGCGCGGCCGCGGCGCGCGCGGAAGACCAGACTTCAGACGTCATGAGATCCGAGCGGTCAGCATAACAGA
>JAJCXL010000554.1 GCA_029263435.1 Acidobacteriota bacterium
ATGAGACGCAGCGCTTCGAGCTGGCTTTCTACGAGCTCCGGGTCTTCCGCTCCGGAGGGCTCTCCAGTGAGGAGTAGAGTCTCGACCGCCGCAGCGCGTCTGAGATCGTTCAGCGCGGAGAGATAGTGTTCAGGAGCGGCGTCGGATAACCGCTTGCGTCGCCGTTCGAGCGACACGGCAGGAGCCTCGCGAGTCTGGGGATGGATGGGAAGCTCTGTCATGATGGGGTGCGATTCGATGTTCTCGTCTCGCAGATGTTAGCGGAACGGGTCGGGAAAAGCATATTTGGCGCATCGTGCAGGTCTGTGAGACCGACAAGGAGGTGACGGAACGAACGGGATCCCCCAAGCCGGAGCTCAACGCATCAACTCACGCTGATAACGTCCGTCCCGCACGGCTCGCGCCCCGGTCCAGATGATGCCCCATACGTTCGATCACGTGGAGAACCTCCATCTGGAGACGCGGGTCGCTGGCGATGCGACGAAAAGCACGAAGTAAACGGTGTTCTTTGGGACCTAGTGCATCGTCGTTGCTTATCGGCTCGACGACTCCTACGAAATAACTGACGGGTACCTCCAAAGCGCGTGAGATCTTCACTAGCCACTCCAGCGAAATCTTTCGCCGGCCCAGCTCGAAGTTCGTTAACGCTCCTTGGGATATACCTATCTTGCGCGCTAGATCTTTTTGTTTGATTCCGTGCTCTAATCGGACGGTGCGAATGCGGTGTCCGATCTTTTTGAACATAGAAAGCCCCCCTTCTCATTGATGTGTCATTACTTCACGTTGTTGAGGGCGGGATTATTTTCGTACGCGCAAGGGGGGAATGTCAACCGGAAGACCCCAGCGGACGGGCCGAGCAAGCGGGTTTAGCGCTCGGAGCGGATCGGAAAGTGGTCGAGCAGTTCGGGGAATCGGTCGAGGATCTTGAGGCGGGCTCCGACAGGAGCACTTACTTCTTCGTGCTCCAAGCTCCAGGTGCTGTGGTGTGGGATGAAAACCGCTCCCAGGCCCACGCCCAGAGCAGGGTTGATGTCCGAGCGAGGTGAGTTGCCGACCATCCAGCCGCGGGCGCGCTCGATCGAATGGGTCGCGATGAGACGCCGGTAGTCGGCCGGTTTTTTCTCCGGGGTGACCTCGACCTCATGAAACAAAGCGGCCGCGCCGCTTCTGTGCACCTTGTCCGATTGCTCGGCGGCGTCTCCCTTCGTGAACAAGATGAGCCGGTACGAGCGTCGCAATGAGCTCAGCGTATCGACGACGTCCGGGAGAAACTGGATCGGCATGTTGCGAACGCCGTGACCGAGAGCCGTTATCGTCTCTCGCTCCGCACGGGTGGGCATCACTCCCGTCACGGCTTCCAAGGTCTCGAGGAGCGAGCGCGTGAACCCGACACTTCCGTAGCCGTGGACCGGGACGTTCGTGCGCTCGATCGACTCCAATCGGGCGCGCACGGAGTCTCGCTCCCCGCCGCGGGTGCCGACGAGATCGAGGAAGCGATCGGTGGCGTCCTCGAAGTGCACGTTGTTCTCCCACAAGGTGTCGTCGGCGTCGATAATGAGGGTCGTATTCTCAGTCATCGTTCGTCATTCCTCGAAGCGCTTCGTAGACCGCGTCATTCTCTTCTTCGGTGCCGACGCTCACGCGAAGACACTCGGAGAGGAGCGGATGGGCGCTCACGTCTCGCACGACGATCCCCCGACGAAGAAAGGCTTCGAAAGTCTTCTTCGCTCCGAGCCGCGTACGGAGAAGATGAAAGTTGGTCTCCGAGGGGAACACGGTCACTCCCGCAAGACCAGTGAGCCGCTGATAGAGCGCGTCCCTATAAGTGACCAAGCGGCGCGCTTGGGCGGCCGCGACATCCGAGTGCTCGAGGCCCACGAGCGCGGCTTCGGTCGACATCAGATTCACCGGATAGGGCGGCTGGACCTTGACGACCTCCGCTCGGAGCTCGGGTTGGAGCAGGACGTAGCCGACGCGGATCCCCGCAAGCCCCAGCGCTTTGGAGAACGTCCGGAAGAGCAGCAGGTTGGGTAGCTCATCGAGGAGGGGTCGTGCGGTCCTTCCGGCGAACTCCCAATAGGCCTCGTCGAGGACGACGATCCCCGGAGCTGCCGTAGCGATGCGCCGGATCGCGTCGAGCGAGAGTCCCATCCCGGTCGGATTGTTCGGCGAGCAAAGAAACACGACGTGCGGCGCGTGCTCGTCCACCGCTCGGACGAACGCCTCCACGTCGTAGCGGTAGTCCGCGTCGAGCGGTACTTCCACGACCGTGGCACCTTGCGCGAGCGACGCTTGCGAATAGACGAAAAAGCTCGGGGTCGGCGAGAGCACCACTCTCCCTGGCTCGAGGAGTGCGCGGGCCACGGTGTGGAGGAGTTGGTCCGAACCGTTTCCGACGAGCACACCTTCCGGGGTCCACTGGAACGCCTCCGCGATGGCGCGGCGCAACCTCGGCTGCCCCGGCGCCGGGTAGCGCTGAAGCGGGAGCGATCGCAATCGCTCGTCGAGGACGTCTCGGATGACGCCGGGCGTCCCCAAGCCGTTCTCATTCTGGTCGAGCTTGATCGGCGCGTCGTGCGATTGGAGTTGATACGCACGCAGAGCTCGGACGTTGTCTCGCACGAGCGCCGTGAGAGCGCCAGGAGTATCCACGCGTTCCATGAGCTACTAGCTTCCCACATAGCGCGCGTAGAGGCTTCGCGCTTCGGACGGATCGGAGGTGCCGTGCACGATGGCACGCCCGTCTTTGAACAAAACTATCTCTCGAGCTTCCAACGTCGCCCGGAGAAGAAAGGGGTTCACGGACACGTCACCGAGCTTTCCGAGTCGCTCTGCGAGATCGGCGAGATCGAGGTCCTGCACTCGAGCCGGGCGGACTTGAACCGCATTTCGCCCGCACAGCGTCGCGGTCTGACTGGAGGCGTCACCTTCCAGATAGCTGAGCTCGCGGCGGCCGCAAGCCGGACAGGAGGCGCGCGGCTCGGCGGGACGAAACTTGTCGACCCTCCCTTGCCACACGTCGATCGAGAGCATCTCGCCCAACAGAGCGTCGCGACGTCCGGACAGAAGCTTCAAAGCCTCCGTCACTTGAAACGAAGCCACCGCGTGCACGATCGGTGCGATCACTCCAGCGGTGTCGCACGACGGTGAGGTGCCTGGAGCGGGCTCGTCTTCCATGAAGCAGCGCAGACACGGGGTCTCGCCTGGGATGACGACAAAGCTCATGCCGTAGCTCCCCACGCACGCGGCGTAAACCCACGACACGCCGGTCGCGATCGCGGCGTCGTTGAGGAGATAGCGGGTCTCGAAGTTGTCGGTGCCGTCCAGGACCAGATCCGTGTCTTTCATCAACGCTTCGACGTTACCCGGGTGCACGTCCGCGACGTGCGACTCGATCTCGACGTCCGAATTGATCCGGGACAGCTTTCTCTCCGCAGCGATTGCTTTCGGCAGGCCTTCGCGCCAATCGCTCTCGTCGAACAAGCTTTGGCGTTGGAGGTTCGATGCGTCGACGTAGTCCCGGTCAACGATGGTGAGCTTTCTAACGCCCGCCCGCGTCATCATCTCCGACGAGACGGAGCCCAGGGCTCCGACGCCGACCACCAGCACATGCGCTTTTCGGATGAGCGCTTGGCCGCCGTCGCCTATCGGCTGAAAAAGCACCTGGCGCGAGTAGCGTCCGCTCTCGGCCCCGGAGCGCGCGTGACGCTCGAGCTCCACCGACTCGGGTCTGTCGCCGGTCCAAAGCTCGAGCTGTCGGCCCGCCTGAGCGGCCAGCATCTGAACCCCGGTCACGATCGCTGCGCCCGCTTCTCGCGCCCGACGGATGAGCACCGTCGACTCGGGGACCGAGACCATGTCGAACACGGTGGCCCCTGACGGAAAGGTAGTCACGGGGAACGCCTCACCCTCGCGTCCCAAAGGCGTCGCATTGATGAGCAAGTCCCACGGCTCAACATCCAGTCCGGGGAGTTCGGCGAGCTCGGCAAGCTCTCCCGAAGAGCCGCCGGCAAGCTTCGCGACAACCTCAGCCTTCGTAGCACTTCTCGCGAGCACTCGGACGGAGGCGCCGATCTCGTCGAGCGCGCAGACCGCAGCCCGCGCCGCTCCCCCGGCGCCGACGACGACCGCGCTTCGGCCCTCCCAT
>JAJCXL010000555.1 GCA_029263435.1 Acidobacteriota bacterium
CCCCGCTGCTCGTCGTAGCCATGAAGACCCAAGTGCGTGCTCAGCATCGCAATCTGCTCGGTCTCGAACCCCGGATCGATCGCCTGAGCGTTGCGAACGCTTTGCAGCATGAGTCCAGCGCCTATCAGCAAGACGAGCGAGACCGCTACTTGGGCCACCACGAGAGCGTTGCGGAGACGTTGCCGCTCGGATCCGCCGGACGCCCCGCGTACGGAGCCCAACACTGGCGCGAGACCCGGCCGACTGGCGCGAAGAGCCGGGACGAGGCCGAAGACGATCCCCGTCAGAAGCGACGTGCCGAGGGTGAACGCGAGCACCCTGGCGTTCAGGCCGAGGTCGAGCGCCAAAGGGACCGGGATCGGCGGACGAAAAGCGAGGATGAGTCGGGTCGAGCCGTACGCAACGAGGAGTCCCACCAGCCCGCCAAGAGTAGATAGCAAGAGGCTCTCGGTGAGCAGCTGCCGCACGAGGCGAAATCGAGTGGAGCCGAGCGCCATGCGGATGCCGACCTCGCCTCGACGAGAGGACGCGCGGGCGAGCAAGAGGCTCGCTACGTTGGCGCAAGCGATAAGCAACACGAGCCCGACGACGACCATCAGCCCTGTCGCGACGGGAAACAGCGCACTGTCGACCATGGGGTGGAGACGCACATCCGTGCTCGGCAGAAGATGAATCGCCCGCTCGTCGTAATCATCCGGAAACTCGCTCGAAAGCGCTGCCATCAGCGCGTCCATCTCCGATTGCACCGCGTCGATCGAGATCCCGTCCTTCAAGCGCGCCCGCACGAACAAAGAGCGGCTCGAGCGTCGCTCGAGTCGGCCCGGACCTTCCCGGCCGGAGGGATTCAAGTGGTCCACCATCGCTGACGGTGCCCAAAACGCGGCGGAAAAGCCGGGGAGATTGCCGACGAAGCTTTCGGGCGCCACACCTATCACCGTGTAGGGGCGCCCGTTGAGCTCGATCGATTCACCCACCGCTTCCGGCCGCGCCCCGAGCTTGGACCTCCAGAAACCTGCACTGATGACGACGACGGGATGCCCGCCCGGCTCGACGTCATCGCTTGGTTCGATGGGGCGACCGAGCGCGACGCCGACTCCAAGTGCGCGATAGAAATTCCCTGACACGACTTCACCGAGCAGATACTCACTTTGCTCTCCCGTGCGGAGGCGGGCGAAGACGCTCTGGAAGGCGATGACGTCTGCGAGTCCGTCGATCCGATCCCGGTACTCGCGATAATCGGGATAGGACGACACGCCGTACGGATAGCCCGAGGCGTCGCTGAGATACACCTCCACGAGCTGGTCGCGAGACAAGCCCGCTTTCGGCCGCAGGAGCACGGAGTCCACCGCGCTGAAGATGGTGGTGTTGAAACCGATGCCCAAGGCGAGCGATAAGACGGCGACGAGCGTGAAGCCTGGGCTCCTCGCGAGCATCCGGAGGCCATAACGAAGATCACTGAGGAGATCTGTCATGACCTCCTACTACGCGATTTCTTAATTAAAAGTTGACGAAATCTTGCTGTCGAGGCGTCGGGGTCGAGCCGACCTGGTCGATCGCGTCTTCCATTTCGGACTCTTCGACGTAGTCCCGCCAGACGAGCCACGCGCATAGATCGGCGATGATCCTAGGGGCGCGCTCGACGATGTCGGGGTTCGCGGACTCGGAGCGTCCTAGAAAGTTGCGTAGGAAATAGCGGACCTCCGGAGCGACCTTCTCAGGACCGAAGACCTGACTGAAGCGTAGCCGGTAGCCCTTGCCTTGCACGTAGTTAGCGCGATAGATGCGTCGATCGAGGCCCGCGAGACGCCTCGACCCATGCCCGTCTATGCTCGCGACGAACAGTTTGAGAGTATCGCTGTACAGCGCCAGCTCCCCCGACTCGAGGGTCGGGGTGCGCCATTCGAGAAACTCACGCAGCACCTTGTGGATCGTGCGCATTCTCACGACTTCCGCTGCCATGAATTCCTCCCGACTGGAGCATCATAGCAGATATGGGGGTCATTTCTCACACAAGCACAAGATAGCGGTGGTCGAGCCTGCCCTAGAGCGCGCGCCTGGGTCCTGTCCCGCTCGGGCCAACCGTATTCGTCAGCGTCCCGATGGGCTCGATCGTGATGGTGACGACATCTTTGTGCGCGAGAGTGAACTCGGCCGGCGGGACGATACCCGTCCCGGTCAGCAAGTAACAGCCGTTCGGGAACGAGTTGTGTCGAAATAAGTAGCGAACCAATTCCTCGCCGCTCCGCTTCAGCTCCGACAGCGAAGTACGGCCGGAGAACACGACCTCCGAAGCTCTCACCACTTCGAGCTCGACCGCGGTCTCTGGAGGAAGAGGCTCGTCGGAGAGATAGAGCGCCGGTCCGAGAGCGCAGCTCCCGTCATAGATCTTCGCCTGCGGGAGATAAAGAGGATTCTCGCCTTCGATGCTACGAGAGCTCATGTCGTTACCGATGGTGTAGCCGAAGATATTGCCCGCTCGATTCACCGCCAAGGCGAGCTCCGCCTCGGGCACGTTCCACTCTGAGTCCTCTCGGATGACGACCGACTCGCCTTCGCCAACGACCCGATGAGGCGTCGCTTTGAAGAAGAGCTCTGGACGCTCCGCTTGGTAGACACGGTCGTAGACATCGGCTTCCTTCTCGGACTCCTCCATACGTGCTTCCCGACTGCGGAAATAAGTGACCCCCGCCGCCCAGACCTCCTGGCTTTCGATGGGAGCGAGCCACTGCGTCGGCGCTTCGACCCTGGCGCCGCCACTCATCCAGCTCGCCGGCGCCTCGTCCCGAAAGAGCGCGTCCAGCGTCACCCCTTCGACTCGGAACCATCCGCCGTCCCGCTCCACCGCGATCCCGTCATCCATGCGACAAACTTTCATGGAGAAAGACTACCGCGGATTGATACGCTCGGAACATTCATGGGCGTGCGAGATCACTTCATCGTCTGGTCCGGACTCACGATAGCTCCTCTACTCACCGCGCAAGCATTATGGGCGCGCCATCGGGCGCCGCTTCTTCCGGCGGCGTCGCCGCCGGACTCTGGACGGGTCGCGTCGAACGACGACTCATCGTCCGAGCTCCTTTCAATCGTCATTGCAGGGGAATCCACCGCGGCCGGTGTCGGCGCGTCCAACCACGAGCGAGCCCTCGCCGGGCAACTCGCGACGTCGCTCGCGCACGAGCTTTCCCGTCCGGTCGCCTACTCGAGCCTCGGGCTCATCGGAGCGCGAGCGGCCGACTGCCTCGCGCAGGTGATCGAGCTCGAGCTTCTACCAAGCCTGAGCGCGGCGACCGTCGATCTCATCGTCCTCGCGCTCGGTGCAAACGACACCGCGAAGCTTACATCTCGCGCGACGTGGCGGCGCGTCCTAGAAACAATCCTCCTTCGGCTTCGCGTCGCCTTCGACGGGCCCATCCTCTTCACCGGTGTCCCTCCGATGCACGCATTCACGGCGCTCCCCCAACCGCTCCGGGCAGTCGTGGGCGCTCGCGCGCGCCTGCTCGATGACGACGTCGCCTGCGTGGTTGCACGGCACCGCGATTGCTACCACCATCGTCCGACGCTCGTGATGCGTCCCGACTTCCTCGCGCCCGATGGCTACCACCCGTCGGAGCTCGGCTATGCGCGCTGGGCCGAGCAACTCGCCAACCTCCTCGTACCGGTGTTGAACGGCCCGCCTTCAGGGCGTGCGGACGTCGTCTGATTCGATCTCGCCGTCCACGAGTCGCACCAGGCGCCGCGACCGGTCCATGACCCGCCGATCGTGAGTCGCAAAAACGAACGTCGTTGAAAGCTCTCGGTTGAGCTCTTCCATCATGTCGAGGAGTGATTCGCTCGCCGCGGTGTCCAAGTTCGCCGTCGGCTCGTCGGCGAGCACCAGCGCGGGACGGGCCGCAACCGCCCGAACCACCGCGACACGCTGTTGTTGTCCACCGGAGAGCTTTCCGGGAAGGCGATCCTCCAAGCCGGTCAGCCCCGTGCGCGCGAACAGCTCGGAGATTCGAGCGCGGCGCTCGGACTCCTCGACCCCTTGGAGGAGCAATGGAAACTCCGCGTTCTCCATCGCGCTCAATACGGGGAGAAGATTGTAGGCTTGGAACACGAACCCCACCTCTTGGAGCCTTAGACGCGCGAGCTCCACCGCGGACATCCCCGTCAGCTCGCGCCCTGACACGAAAATCTGTCCTCGTGTCGCACGGGTCAACCCACCAATCATATTGAGCAGCGTCGTCTTGCCGGAGCCCGAGGGGCCGGCGAGTGCCGTAAACTCGCCGCGCGCGATGGACACGCTCACACCACGGACCGCCGGCACTTCTCCCGCTTCCTGCTCGAATATCTTCCACACGTCGCGGGTGTGGACCGCGGGAGCCTCTTTCTCGCTCGGTTCCATCATCGTTCGAACTTCATCGCTTCGGCGACGTCGATGCGCGTCGCTCGATAAGCGGGGTAAAGCGATGCGAGGGTGCCGATCACCAGAATGAACACCAATCCTTGAATGACGCGGGCAAGTCGAAAGCTCGGCACGATGACCGGATCCATGACCACGCCGGAGAAGCTGAACTCTTCGCTAAAAACCGCGGAGATATCCAGCCCGTCTCGCCAAAACGTCCACGTAATGAGCAAGCCGAGTGCGATGCCAACGACCCCGCTTGCGGCGGTCAGAATGAGCCCCTCGACGAGAACGAGCCCGCCGGTCTGGCGTGGCGTGAGCCCCAATGCCTGGAGGACGCCGAACTCGCGATACCGGTGAAGCACCGACATCAAGACGGTGTTGACGATACCGAGTGCGATGATGGAAAAGAGAATGGCCTGAAAGAGATAGTTTCCGAAGTCATCGACGCGGACGGCGGCGTCCAATGCGGGCATCGCTTCTCGCCACCCCATGACCGTGAGGGAGCCGTCGAGAGATGGACCGGAAAGCGTCGCCGTGAGCGCGCGCACGGTCGCGTCCACGTCAGCGCTCGTATCGACCAATACGGAGATGCGAGTGACATCCTCTCCGATGCCGAGCCACTCGGAGGCGGTCGCCATCGGGATGTGAACGAGCGACTCGTCGATCTCCGGAACTCCGGAGCGGAAGATCCCGACCACCCGCAGGAGCTGCCCCGCGATCTCACCGCTTCCGTCCTGGGATGTCACCACCAGCCTCGAGCCAAGCTCGAGACCCAGTCGCTCGGAGAGTCCGACGCCGACATAGGCGGCCAGACGGTCCTCGTCGCTCAGGTAGCGGCCGGCCGTTACTTTCTCGTCCAGGATCGTAAAGGCGGCCTCGCCCACCGGGTCGACTCCAAGAATCTGCACGGGGCGCGCTCCCGAGGGCGAGCTCGCGAGACCGCCGATATTGACCTGCGGGGTCGATAGCCGGACCCGCCCTCGTAGCTCCGGCGTGTGGAGCGCTGCCTCCACTGACGCACGAAGCTCTCCGGACAAGCGGTCTTCGATCTTCCGGCTCGCGTGAAAATCGGGATGTTCGATCGAGAGATGACCGGCGCCCATCCGCACAGCCGACTCGATCCACGCCTCATGGGTGCCGTCACCCAACGGAAGCGAGATCATCAAGAGCGTGCCCCCCAGAATCATCGCGAGAGAGGTCAACAAGGACCGCCGCACGTGGCGCCGGATATTGCGCCATGCTAATCGCGTCATCGCGCGAGAGCGGTAGCTCATAGCCCCGAAAGCGTATCCGCTGGAGGTACCCGCGCCGCTTGGGCGGCGGGGTAGAGCGCAGCGACGAAAGCGGTAAGGAGCAACGCGCCCGCTGCCCACAAAGACATCCAGGCGTTGACCTCGACCCTGAGCGTCGGGCGCATCAGCGCCCCGAACATCGTGAAGTCGCCGTAAATGAAGCTCAAGTCCAGGGGCTGATGTTGCCACCAAAACATGAGCGGAAATGTGACCACGGCGCCTACCAAGAGGCTGAGAGCCCCTAGCGCGACCGCCTCGAAGAGTACGGTCGCGACCACTTGCATCGGCGTCGTGCCGAGCGCGAGCATGACCGCAATCTCGCGCCGTCGCTCGAACGTCGCCATCAGCATCGTGTTGGCCACACCAAAAATGGCTATGACGAACACGATACCGATGATGATGAAGTACCACGACTGGATCAGGCGAACGTAGTCCAACATTTCCGGGCGAAGCTCCGTCCACGAAATGACTTCGAGCTCGCCCCCCGCGCCTTCCCCGTCGCCGACTCGAGAGATGGCCGACTGGATGCGAAGGGACGCTTCGTCCGCTAGCCACGGATCGTGGGTCGCAGCCGCGATCTCGTGCACCCGCGACGGCTCGAGCGAGAGGAGCGTTTGCAGAGAGTCGATCGGCATGAGCCCAAACGTCCCGTCGAGATCGACCAGCCCCGTCCGGAAGAGGCCGGCGACTCGGAACAACTCGTTCCCCATCGACCCATCTGCTGCGGGCACGACGAGCACGACTTCGGCGCCCATCGTGACGTCCAACTGGCGAGCCATCTCGACGCCGAGGAGAATCTCGTTTCGACCGGGTCGCGGAAACTGGCCCTCCTGCAGAGAGGAGAGCAGCCGGCTGACTCGCGCCTCGCGCGCGACGTCGATGCCCATGAGCATCCCGGCGACCGTGGCGTCGCCGGAGCTAACGAGACCACCCGCATAGACGCGCGGTGTTGCGGCCGAGACAGCGGGGTCCCCCGCCACCGCCTCGACCAGGCTCTCTACGTCGACGCCGTCTCGACCGCCGATGGTGTCGTAGAGGCTACGCTCCGGTCGATAATCGGAGGCGTGTAGCTGGACTTGGCCGGTCTGGACTCCGGTGCCGTTTTCGACCATTTCCGCCGTAAGTCCATCAGCCCAGCCTACGATGAAGACCACGGCGAAGTAGCCGGCTCCCAAACCAAGCGCGGAGATGAACGTCCGTTTCCGGTTGCGGTCGAGATTACGAAACCCGATCTGAAGCCATGGAGACTTCGGAGCCACGCGATCTACCTCCCCGCGACCGAGGATAGCACAGCGCGTCGGGCTCGCTTTTCAGAGTGCTCTCACCGTTTTTTATTGACGGGTCCAGAGTTGAAGTGGTTTAACTAGCGTCATCTCAGCAGGGAAAATCCAAAAAAAATGGTGTCGTCGCGCTTTGGCGTCGGTGGCACTTCGTGTGGGGAAGTCAAATCTTGGAGATTCTATGAAAATGCGATCTAGAGCAACACTTCGGCTAATTCTTTCGACAGCATTCATCGCGGCGAGCTTCGCCTGGCTCTCGAGCACCACGCTCGGAAATGATGATGACAAGGGCGACAACGACAACCGACGCGCGTGCCGCGCTCTGCCTGGCCATCAACAGCTGCGGCGGGCGTTGAACGCTGCCGTCTCCGAGGAATCGAGCGGACTGGATTTCGAGATGTGGGCGACACTCGTCAACCGTGACGGGATCGTTTGTGCGGTCGCGTTCTCCGGTAGCGAGAGAGACGATCAATGGCCCGGAAGCCGCGTGATCTCGATCAACAAGGCATTTACCGCGAACTCCTTCAGCCTCGCGGGGCTGTCGCTGTCGACCGCCAACCTCTTCTCCGCCGTCCAGCCTGGCGGGAGCCTGTTCGGGCTGTCTCAGAGCAGCATCACGGATACCGGCGATGCTTATAAGGGCCCGGCCAGAAACTTTGGGCAGCGAAACGACCCGGCGGTCGGAAAGCGCGTCGGCGGCGTGAACACCTTTGGAGGCGGTCTCGGACTCTACGCCGAGGGTGGCCGTATCGTCGGTGGCATCGGGGCGAGCGGAGACACGTCCTGCGCTGACCACATGATCGCATGGCGCGTGCGTGACAAGCTCAATCTGGATCACTTCGGCGCCACGGTAGGCGGCGTCAGCGGCGACGCTCAACGCCCGGACAACATTATTTATGACATCGCCGCCAACCCCAACGGCGGCACCGGGGTCAGTGCCGGAGGCTTCGGTCACTCGGAGTGCATCAACACCGGCGACGAGACCACTCTACCGCCAGTGCAATAGAGCACAGAGCCTAGAGCCTAGAGCGAAGTCTTTCTTCTCGGGGCGGGCCGACGACAACGGCTCGCCCCCTTCACTCCAATCGTCGACTAGCGTCCGCCGTCGACCATGCCGTATCCCATATCCCTCGCGGGGAGGAGGACTCCATTGTCCTCCGCATAGTCGTGCCACGCCGCCAGGAGCTCTTCCAGCTTCTCCGGCTCATCCCCGGATAGATCGTTAGACTCCGAGGGGTCGGAAGCGAGGTGGAAAAGCTCCCACGCGCCCGTGCCGTAGGGCTCCCATAGCCATACGAGCTTCCACTGCCCTTTGTAGATCGCGCGGCGTCCAAACAGCTCCCAGCCCATCACTTCGTCATCGTCATGAATCGACGGAGCGGTTCCCGCAAGGTAAGCAGCCATCGAAGTGCCTTGTAAGGGCGCCACCTCCCGGCCCGCGAAGCTCTTCGGATGCTCTACCCCGGCGAGCTCGAGGATCGTCGGAGTGATGTCCTTCACGGTCGAGAACGGAGCGACCAGGCCCGTCCGTTGCACGCGTGAAGGATCTTTGAAGATGGCCGGTGCCCGCACCCCTCCTTCGGAGGGAAACGACTTGAAGAGCCGAAACGGCGCGCTCTGCGCTTGGGCCCAGCCAGGCCCGGTCCACACATAGGAGTCCATCCGACCCATGTTCTCGTAGCTGGTATCGAAGCGGGTCGGGATCCAGGTCTCGTTGTCGTACATCGTCCCGATGTTGTTGCCCTCGGCCCCGTTGTCGGACAAGAACACGACGAACGTGTTGTCGGCCACCCCGGCTTCCTCGAGAAAAGCGAGTAAACGGCCGATGTTGCGATCCATGTTCTCGACCATCGCCGCATAGATTTCCATTCTCCGCGCTTCCACGCGCCGAGCGTCCGCATCGAGATTTTCCCAAGCAGGTACCCAGGAAACCCTATCGGGTACCGGCACGTCCGGCACGACGCCTCTATCGATGAGATTGCGCGTGCGGCGCTCCCGCAAGGCGTCGTAGCCCTCGTCATAGACCCCGGCGTAGAGCGACAGGTCTTCATCCGGGGCTTGAAGCGGCCAGTGAGGCGCCGTGTAGACGGTGTAAGCGAAGAAGGGCTGGTCGCCCTCGAGGGAGCTGCTGATGTAGTCGATGATCTTGTCGGTGTAAAACGTCGACGAGTAGAAGCCCTCGGGGAGATCGACATCGACCCCGTTCTCGCGATAGATGGGAGGACTGCCGCCGAGCACAGGTGCCGCGTCACTGAAGTGGCTCGCACCACCCGGAACGATGGCAAAGGCATCATCGAAGCCGCGACTCTCCGGCGACAGCTCCGGAGTTACCCCGAGGTGCCACTTGCCGGCCATCGCGGTGTAGTAGCCCGAGGCCTGCAACAACGACGAGACCGTCACGACCCGATCGGAGAGATAGCCTTCGTAGCCGGGTTGTCCTTGCTGATTCTCGTCCGCGTCTCCCGCCATCGTGCCGAGTCCGGCCGGGTGGGTATCCGTGCCCGAGAGCAGCATCGCGCGGGTCGGAGAGCAGTTCGGCGCCACTCTGAAGTTGGTGAGCAGTACCCCTGCCCCCGCGAGCGCGTCGAGGTGAGGCGTCCGGATCTCGCTCCCGAAAACGCCGAGATCGGAAAACCCAAGATCGTCGGCCATGATTACGAGGAAGTTGGGACGCCCCGGAGGCTCCTCTTCTGGGTGCTCCGTCGCCGCGCACCCAAACGCCTCTAGGCTCGCGGTGACGACGAGCAGGCGGAGTATTGGTCGCATTCGAATCCTCCGCGGCCGATTATAGTGGGTCGGCTCGCTCCGAGGTGGATCGCTGGATATGGTCGACCGTCTCCGCTTAGACTTCTCGCCGAGGTTATGGAAAATGAAACGCATTCTTCATCGCACTGCCATCTTCACCGTCTTGCTACTCATGCCGGTCCTCTCGACCGCGCTCGAGCTGACCGAGGCCAGCATCGCGGATATCAACCGGGCATTCGAGGCGGGGACGCTCACCTCCGCTCGACTGGTGGAGCTTTGCTTGGCCCGGATTCAGGCCTATGACGATAGCGGCCCTGCTCTCAATGCGATCATGACGTTGAACCCCGAGGCAATGGAGAGAGCCCGCGCTCTCGACGAAGAGCGGCGCACCAAAGGCCCACGCTCGCCGCTTCACGGGATCCCGGTCGTGCTGAAAGACAATATCGACACCGCCGACATGCCGACCACCGCCGGCTCTTTCCTTCTCGCGGGGTCCATGCCGCCGGACGACGCGTTCGTCGTCCGGAAGCTTCGCGCCGCCGGGGCAATCATTCTCGCCAAGCTCAACTTGAGCGAGTTCGCCTCCGGAAACGCGCTCAGCTCCGCGGGCGGCATCACCCGCAACCCCCACGATCCCGCTCGAACGCCGTCGGGCTCGTCGGGGGGTACCGGTGCCGCGATCGCCGCGGCTTACGCACCCATCGGATTGGGCACGGATACCGGCGGGTCGGTGCGCGGTCCGTCCTCCGCGAACGGCATCGTCGGTCTCAAGCCGACCCTCGGTCTGCTGAGTCGCGACGGCATCGTGCCTCTGGCCTTGAGCTTCGACACCGCCGGTCCGATGGCGCGCCATGTCTATGACGTGGCGGTCGCATTGAACGCGATGGTGGGGATCGACGAGGCGGACGCTGCCACCCAAAATAGCGAGTCGAGATCCGAAGCCGACTACACCCGGTTTCTCGACCCCGACGCGCTCGACGGCGCCACCATCGGCGTGGCGAGACAGTTTCTCGGCAGCGATCCCGATGTCGACTGGGTCGTCGAAGCCTCGTTGGAATCGATGAAACGAGCCGGCGCCACCGTCATAGACATCGAGCTTCCCGAGTGGCTCCTCCGGATGAGGGGCGATTTGTACTGGAGCATCCGCCATCGCGAGTTCGTCGTCCAGATCGCGGAGTACCTGGCAACACTCGGTCCGGGCTACCCGAAAAGCCTCGACGATCTCATCGAGCGCTCCTACGATCTCACCGCTCCGACTCCGGAAGGCTTCATCCCCAACCCATCGCGGTGGAACTTGATGAAGACGGAGAAAGAAAGCGGCACCCTCGAGGACTACGACTATCTCGCCGTCCAAGAGCACGGGCTCGCGATGGTGCGCGCGATGCTCGAAGGCGTGATGGCCAAGCACCAGCTCGACGCGATCGTCTACCCTACGGCGTCTCGTCGCCCCTCGAAGAGTGACGCCGACCCACCGCCCCCATCGGCTTCTGGAGGCAGCGCCCTCGTCAGCGGATTGATGTCGAGCCCGACGAACCTCGCCAACTTGAGCGGTTTTCCGGACTTGATCGTCCCGGCAGGGTTCACGAGCCGGGGTCTTCCCGTCACGATGTCCTTCTTCGGACCGGCGTTCTCGGAGCCCAAGCTTCTCGCTCTCGGCTACGCCTTCGAACAAAAGACGAAAGCGCGGCGCCTTCCGACGCACACGCCGCCGCTACCCGGAGAGAGCTTCGGCAACTAGAACGTTTAGCCGGACGCCTTCGGGCCGCCGTTAGGAAAGATCTCCTTCCAGGCGGTCATGAAGCGCTCCATCTCCTCGGCAGTACCGATGGAGACTCGCAGGTGCTGGAGCATCGGAGGAAACGGCCTTCCGACGAGAACGTTTCGCTTGCGGAACTCGTCGATCACCGGGCGCACTTCGCGGCCGAGATGGACCATGAAAAAGTTCGTCTCGGACGGGATGCAGTCGAATCCCAATTGCGTCAGCGCCGCGGTGGTCTTTCCTCGAAGCTCGAGGGTGATCCTCTTTACTTCTTCTTGCTCCGCGGTATCGCCGAGCGCCGTAGCACCGCCCCATTTCGCGATGGCGCTGATGCTGCCGGTTCCCATCGGTCGCATCTGGTCGATCAAGTTCTTCGGAGCAATCGCGTAGCCGAGCCGGATGGCCGCCATCCCCGAGATCTTGGAGAATGTCCGGGCGACGATGACTTGCCGGCCAGCTAGAACGTGGGGCACCGCGCTCGCATATTGGGGATCCGTGACGAAGTGATGGTACGCCTCGTCCATCAGCACCGGGACGTCTTCCGGAATGGCATCGAGAAGCTGATCGATCTCTCGTTTCGGCACGATGACGCCGGTCGGGTTGTTCGGGTTGCACATGTAGACGAACCCGACGTCGCGATAGTTCTTTTGGGTCGCGTCGATCATCGCGGGAATGTCCTGGCGGTAGTCGGGTAGAAGCGCCAGCTTGATGGAATCGGCCTTGACGCCACTCGCATGCCGATAGACGGAGCCGTAGGACGGCTCCACGCCGACGACCTTCTTTCGAATCTGCAGGAAAGTGGCTCCGACGATCTTCAAGATCTCTCCCGAGCCGGCGCCCAACAGGACGTTGTCCGTCTCTACGCCGTGGTGGTCGGCGATCTTCTGGAGGATGTCCCCGTCCGGATAGCCGTAGCGATTAGCATATTTGAAGCCGTAGTTCATCGCTTCCATGACCGCGTCGGACGGCCCATAGGGATTCTCGTTGCTGGACAGCTTCGCGAACCCGTCATATTCCGCTTCCGTGACCCGGCGCCGCCCTTGAGCAAAGAGAAAACTCTTCGGACCCAGTCCAACCGTAGCCAATGCGGCCGCGACGCCCCCGAAAAAACCACGACGAGAAACTGTGCTCTTGATCATCACGAATCTCCTTCACTTCTGCAGAGTTTCGACATTGTATTGCTATTCACCCGGGGGCGTCACCCCGAATCGGGGAAACCGAAACCCGACGAGCAGCCGGACGAAGTCTGCGCGGCTGAAATCGAAGAACCGAGCGTCGAGACCGATGAAGAACTTCGAGCTCACGTCGAACCGGAAGCCGAGCTTCTGATAGGAGGCAGGGAGTCGATCGTCGTCGCGCCCTCGAGCGACGTAGTAGCCGACGTGGACCGGAATGGAGAATCGGCGAATGACGTGCTCGTAGCCCGCGTACAAACCGAGTGCGAGCTTGTCCTTCGAGCTCACGGTCGCCGACGCAGGTTCCAATGCGGCATTCGAAGAGCCGTCATAGATGATATCCACACCACCTTCCAGCTTGCTCATCGCGTGCACCCGTCGAGCGAGCTCGAAGCTGACCCCTCCGGCCCCGAACTTTTGGAGCTCTCGTCGCCCGTCCTCCGCGTCGGGGTCGTCTCGCGCCAAGTCGACTGTCTTGAATCCACCGCCCCCAAACACGGCGACTTCCCAATAAGCATCGACGGGAGGCACCGGCTCGAGCTCGTCCAAACGCGGATGGGTCGGAGCAAAACTGTAGCGAACGCCGACGACGGGCGAGACGATATTCACCGCTCCGTTCGGATCTCCGGTACCGCCGTTCGAAAAATGCGTGAACGCCGCGCCCGCCCTCAAGGACAACCTCTCACTCAAAGCGATGCGAGCAAAAAGACCCCATTCCGTGTAGAAGGTCGCCTTCGTGCTCACCGCTTCGTTGAAGGG
>JAJCXL010000556.1 GCA_029263435.1 Acidobacteriota bacterium
TCGGGAGCACGCCCTGGAAGACCACGCCGCTCTCGACTTGTACCTTCGGTCGCTGTGTCAGATCACCGTGCAATGTCCTCCATCGGAGGCCGAAGCTCCATTCGCTCTCGCGACGATGGACTACTACTTTCGAGGGACCGGTCATGTGAGAGGCGGTATCGGGCAGCTCGCCTCCGGACTCGTCCGCGCGACCCGTCGCGCAGGCGGAAGCGTCGTCCTGGCGAACGGCGTCACCGGTCTTTCGAGAACAAAGAAGGGTTGGCGCGTCGTCACCCGGCGGGGAGAGCTCGAAGCCCGCGCGGTCGTCGCCAACGTCCTGCCCCAGAGCTTGTGGGATCTGACCGACACCAAGCGAGGCGATCTCCCGGTATCGGACGCACTCGCCGAGGAGGTGGAAGACGGCTGGGGCGCGGCGATGCTCTATCGCGTCGTGCAAGCACCGGTGGATGCGCCGTCCGGAGCCCATCATCTGGAGCTCATCCGCGAACCGAGCGCCCCGTTCGTCGAGGGGAACCATCTTTTCTGTTCGTTCAGCGGCGAGCTCGACAGGCGAGGGGTTCCCGATGGGTATCGGACGCTCACGGTCTCGACCCACATACCCGTGCGCAAGCTCCACGCCCTATCGCTCGACGAGCAAGGCGTCTACGTCGCGTCGATTCAGGAGCGTATGAGAGAAACGCTCCGGACGTGCGCACCGGAATGGGAAAGAGACATCGCCTTCGAGCTCACGGCGTCGCCGCGAACGTTCCAGCGATTCACCCGTCGCTATGTCGGCTATGTCGGCGGAATCCCTCGCCGAGCCGGGTGGCACAACTATCGCGGTTTCGGTCCGCACGCTCCGCTCGAGAATCTCTATCTGGTCGGTGACACCGTGTTTCCGGGCCAGAGCACGTTCGCGACGGCCATCGGCGGCGTCAAGCTCGCGGCGCACGTCGCGCGATCGCTGTGAGCTCCTACCGGCGTCTGTCGCCGAGACTGACGCCTCTGGACAGGAGCCCGGCCGCGACTCCGGTGACGTGGGCGACGGCCAAGCTGACGCCGTGAAAGTTGCGTTCTTTGGGAAGCTCCCCGAGCTGTCGTGCCCACGACGAAGAGACGATGACGTCGTCCTCGAAGCGCAGCTGACCTGAGCCGAGCTCCGGGTCCGCGCCCACGGCAATCACACCCGGAAGAGAGCCTGGCAAGGACGGCTTCCCCGAGAGCTCGTGCGCCGCAATCACGACGACGCCGGCGGAGGAGGCATCGGCAACAGCTGAGACGAACGCGTCTCGACGGTCCTCGTCAGCGCAGCCGAGGCTCAGATTCAAGAGGTCGAGCTCGTTCGAAGCCGCCCATTCGAGAGCGAAGAGCAGCGCGTCCACCTGCGCTTCCAACCGCCGGCGAAAAATGCGGATGGAGTAGAGCTCGACGGCCGGAGCGTGTCCACGGATTGTGGCCGCAACCGCGGTTCCGTGGCCGAGCTGATCGAGCCAATCGTCGTCGGTCGCCACGCGCCCGTCCGTGACGACGACTCCGACGCCGCCCGCGACTTCGCCCACGTGGCGATGGTTCGGGTTGATGCCGCTATCGGCGACCCCGACCCGGATCTTGCGGTTCATGACCCGGCATTGTAGAGCAGGTGAAAGTCGTCTGGTCGACGGCGCCTTTTCCCGTCCGGTAATCGTGTTACGCACCCGGTAACCTTCCGCGCGCCCGGATCTCCGAATTCGCACGCCTAGGCCCTTTTCGCCCTGGCACCGGTCTTGCTCTTCCCAACCGATCACGGTGGTTAGCGAAATCGACTTCCTCAGGCGCTATCGATATTGGCTCTACGTCCAAAGCGGGGGCGGTCTGGTCGTGCTCACTATGATCTGGGGCCGCGCCTCGGACGCCTCGACCTTTGCGCTCGTCTCTTCGTGGGCTTCGGTCTCGATAGGCAGTCTCCTCGTCATCGGCTCCGGACTCCACGGTTGGGCCGACGCCGTCACCGCGACGCGCGCGGTCCTCTTCTACCTCTGGCTCGGGTGGTCTTCTCCGGATCTCTATTGGTCCGCAGCTCTGGCCGCGATCCTCGCTCTCGATCTCGTGGACGGCTGGGTGGCCCGTCGGCGAGACCCGAACGCCACCGGCGCGATCTACGACATGGAGACCGACCAGTTGGTGGTGCTGGGGCTTGCCTACCAGGCTCACCGTCTCGGGCTCCCCGGCTGGGTCTTGATCCTACCCGGGCTCAAGTATCTGAGCGTGCTCGTGACGAGCGCGCTCGTCCTGCCGCTCGGAGACCCCAAGCCCGTCCATGGTGACAATCGCCGCGCGCGGGTCATCTACGTCCTGGTTCTCGTGTCTCTGTGGGTGGCGGTCACTGCCGGAGCGCACGCAGCCGCCACGGCTCTGCTCGCGGTCGCGGGAGTCTCGCTAGCCTTTTCGTTCGCCGGAGACCTCCGCTTCTTGCTCGCCGGCAACGGAAACGAACCGACGGAGGCATTGTGATCGATGTCGTCGTGATCCTCGCCTACGTGTCGCTCGGGATCGAGCTCGTTTTCTTTCCGGTGCCGAGCAACGCGTCGTCGTGGTCCTTGATGAAACGAGGCGACAACGGCGCCACGGATCGACTCGCGTACCTGCGATCTCTTCCCTCTCTGGTGAAGCTGCTCGTGTTCGCCTTACCCACCGCGGTGTGTGTCGTGATTTTTCTGCTACCGCTCTGGATGGCGTTTCGTCCCGAGCTTCGAACTGTCCTCGGTCCAATCGATCTTGGTGCAGGCTCCGCGCCTACACTCGCTTCGGTGACGCTCGTCGTCATCGGACGCGCCCTCACGTTCAGCTCGGTGCTTTCGATGCGCGGCAGCGGTGCCCGGCTATTCCGACCCGCGCGTCCGGAGCACGTGAGACGGTCTCAACTGTTCGCACGAAGCCGCAATCCAGGACTCCTCGGCATGTTCATTTTCTATGCCGGGCTCGTCGTGAGCTACCCCTGCTGGGCGCTTCTCATCGGCGTCCCCATCTATTACGGACACATGCACCTGCGCGTGTTGGTCGAAGAGAGCAACCTCGAGTCGGTGTTCGGAGACACCTATCGCGACTACTTCGCGGCAACGAGGCGCTACTTGTGAGCGCGGTGAAGCGGTGATGATTGAGGACCGGTCTCCCGCGGATAGCGTGCATGCATGGTTCGACCGCACCTACCTCTCCCGAGGGCATCGCTATCTCAGGCCCCCTCATGCCTATCGGATCTTTCTCGAGCTCCTCGCTCCGCGCAAGCGAGAGACACTCCTCGACGTCGCTTGCGGACCGGCCCATCTGCTCCACGAAGCCGGTGCCTACGGCCTGGTCACGACTGGCATCGACTTTTCGACCGTCGCTCTCGAGATGGGACGACGGCTGACGCCGGACGCGGATCTGCACCGGGCGGACGCGGCGGCGCTCCCGTTTCCCAACGACACGTTCGACTACGTGACGTGCATCGGAGCACTCGAAAGAATGCCCGACCTCGCGCGAGCGCTCTCCGAGCAGGTACGAGTGGCTAAATCGTCAGCCCGTTTCTGCTTCCTCGTTCGAAACGCGCGGACGCTGACGTGGCAACTGCTCATGGAAGGGTTGGGCCTGAAGAACAAGAGCGGACATCAGGGAGCCGCAACCCTTTCGGAGTGGATTCTCCGTTTCGAGCGAGCGGGGTTCACCGTACAACGCGTCGTCGCCGATCAATGGCCTTTGATGTGGCGCGAACGATGCCTGCGCCGACTCGGGCTTGCACCGACCTTCACTCGAGAGCGGCGGGGGTGGCTGCCTCTCACCTACGCACGCGAGTTCATCTTCATCTTGAGCCATGACTGACCCCCTCGATCTAGCCACCTACTATGACGACCTGTCGAGGTTCGAGCTCGCTCGTCGCTCGTTGACCATGCACAAAGACTTTCCGCGCGGCGCCTCGTTGGACGAATGGGTGCACACCCGTGTCGCGGCGCGTGGGGTGGAGAAGCTCCTCGACATCGGATGTGGATTCGGGACGAGCCTCGCCGGGATGCGCTCATTGAGCGAAGCGCACGGGCTGACCATCAGCCCGTTCCAGAAGCGAGCGGCAGAGCGACTCCACGCGTCGAGACCCCAACTGAAGTTCTTCGTCGGGAGCTACGAGCAGCCCCTCCCCGGAATCTATGACGCGTTGCTATCGATCGAGAGCCTCGTGTTCGCCACCACGCTCGAGACGACGCTGAGAAATCTGGAGCGGCATCTCGAGCCGAGCGGACGGATCTTTCTCATCGAGGACATGAGCGTGTCGAAAGGGCCGGAG
>JAJCXL010000557.1 GCA_029263435.1 Acidobacteriota bacterium
GAACGGGTGCCACTGAAAAAGCCGCCGGTCGAAGCATTGAGCCAGCCAGTGAACTTCCGCTGCGGCCCCATCCGATAGTTCCCTCGCACGCGGTCGAAGTTGTAGCCGCCCACCGGCAGAGTCACACCGTCCGAGATCTCGAAGTCCTCGAAGAGATACTCGAAGCTGCGGCTGTAGTTGATCTCGAAAGAGTCCCCGTTCTCGAGGTCGGTGCGGAACTCCGTCTCGAACTCACGTGTCGCCACTTGGCCGGCTAGGTCCTCGAAGTAGTCGAAGTTCGCCGAGACGGTGAACTTGCGAACGGAATCGATCGAGCGCGGGCGCGGCGAGAACCGAAGCCGGCCCGAAGTCTTCTTGATGTCATCGCGCCGAACGAATCCGATCTCCGGGTTGAAGTCGTCGCCGATCTTGAGGTGCGAGACGCTGAATCCGTAGCGATCGCTTCCGTAGTTGACCCGGGCCTGGTAGGTGTCCTGCTGGCCAGTGAGCCCCCGCGTATCCGTCGCGGCGTAGAACGCGTTGATGTTGAGATTCTCGAAGAAGGAGAACGCGGCGTCGGCGCCGTAGAGCGTGTTCGATCCCTCGAATTCCGTCACTTTGTTGCGATGAGTCGCAATCACGCCAATCGCGCTCCGCCGCAAGATGTTTCGCTTGACGCGAATGACGGAGAAGTTGGTCGCTTCGATCCCGAGATCCTGGATGCCCTTCGTCTGCATGTTCAAAACGCCGAGCGAATAACGCCCCTCCCGGCCCGTCACGCGCCCGCCCGCTTGAATCGGGACTTGGGCTCCGTCATCGAGACCGATCCGACGACTGAAGAACATGATCGGCGTGTCGCCGCCGCCGCCTCCTCCGCCGCCGCCACCGCCGCGTCGGCCGCTGCTCCCACCGAAGGCGAATAGACCTTGGCCCTCGAGAAAGAACTCCCGCTTCTCGGGAAAGAACAAGCTGAACCGGGTGAGATTGACTTGTTGGTCGTCCGCCTCGACTTGGGCGAAATCGGTATTGACGGTGAAGTCCGCCATCACGCTCTTGGTTACGCCGTACTTGGCGTCGAAGCCCACATCCGGCTCGAACTCGTTCTCCAACGCGATATCCGCGTCGCGGTCAGTGCGAAGGCCGCCAGTCGCGTAGGGTTTGATCTCGAGGTTCTTGTAGCCGGTCGGAGGCACGACCCCCACGAGCGTCGCCGCGAAGGACAGCTTCGTCATCCCTCCGAAACGAAAGGCCGCCGGGATCCGAGTTAGATAGCTCGTCTCGTTCTTCGAGCGCACGATGCGCCGGAAGTTGACGCCCCAAATCTGGCCGGCCCCTTGCTTGAAGCGAAGGGACTTGAACGGAATGGCGATCTCGACCGTCCATCCGCCCCCGAATCGAGCGGTCTGAACGTTCCACACCGTGTTCCAGTCGCTATTGACATTTCCCTCGTCGGTCACTTGAGCGTCGTAGAGCGCGCCCAACGGGTTGGTGTGGAACAGGAACCCGTTCCGACGGTCGTAGAAGGTATCGAAGATGACCGCGAAGTTGTCGTTGTTGAAGATGTTCCGGTTGTCGCGCCTGAGCTCGTTCGCAATGATGCGATCGGGTTGCGAGTCCCAGTTCCTGGCCGACACGTAAACGTTCTTGTTGTCGTAGAAGACCCAGACCTCGGTGCGCTCCGTCGCCGGGTCGCCCTCGAGCGGCTCTTGCTGGATGAAATCCGAGATCGATGGGACGGTGCGGTAGAGATTCTCTTCGAGTCGTCCATCCACCGTAAGCGGAGCGTCGAGCTCAACCGCCCGTATCGTGACTCGGCCTTCCGCGTCTCGAGAGATGACCTCCGGCTCGAGCGGGGGGCTGGGACCGTCGATGATTGTCACCATCGACTCGGACGTCAGCTCGTCGTCCTTCGCCACTGCCGAAATCCCGATCGACGAGACCAAGATAGAGTGGATGAGAACGATGGCGGCTTTGGATAAATTCATGGGCTGATAGAGGCAGGTCACCACTGCATCGGCAACGCAGTCCGCCCCTGTAGTAGTATAGCAGGACAAACCCCTTAAATCGAACGAAAGACAGGACTTAACACCAATTTAACAAGTTCGCCTGGAACAGTTTTTCGCCTCCGTCCTGCGATTGTGTTAAATTCCGGCCTTGTTTGTCGAAGCGACGCGACCCGGCAAAACCCCACCACACATCTCGAAATGACGAGACGAGAAAAACTGCCCCTGGAGGAAAACTGCGTTGACTAGAAAATTTGGCGTTTCCCTTGCGACGACGGCCGCATGCTTGGCGCTCTACTCTGCTTGCACGAGCGACGCGCCGACGATGCCGTCGACGACCATCACCGCACCAACACCTCAATCGCCCGCTACGGGCGCCAGTGTGCCGAGCGCCACCCCGACCTTGACGGTTGGAAACGCAAGCGGTGCGACCGGCCTCACCTACCGCTTCGAGGTCGCTAGCGACTCCGGGTTCAGCTCAATCCTCGCCTCGGCGGAAGGGATAGGCCAAGGATCGGTGACGACCAGCTGGGTCGTCTCGCCCGCGCTTTCGGGCGGGATGTTCTACTGGCGGGCCCGCGCCCAAGCGCAAGGGACCACCGGCCCCTACTCGAGCACGGCCAGCTTCAGCTATGACACCGGATTCGCTTCCAACAAGCCGATCAACAACATATTGGTCTCGGACCCCCTCACCACCGGCATGTCCGTCGGAGAGGTCGGCGGCGGGGAGTTCCGCTCCCGCGGTTGGTTCGTGACCAACGCGAACTCCTACATTCGATATCAGATCCCGACCACCCCGAATGGCTTCGTCGAGTTCGATGTCACGAACTTGAGAAACCCGAACCCGCGCTCCGAAAAGCGCAACTTGATGATCATGTGGGATCCGACGAAAGGCGAATACACGGAGAATCCATTCCGGGTCCACATCGCGAAGTTCGATACCAATCTCGTCAACTTCGGCTACCTCCGCTTACGCTTCATCGCGAACGGGCAGGAGACGAACGATCGATTCGACTTCTTCGCCTGGAACCCGAATCAGGTCTACCACTTTCGTTTGGAGTGGGGCGCCTTTCCGGGTGAGGTCAGCTCTCAACGGGCCAAAGTACTGATGGACGGACGCGAGATCCTCTTGCGCAACTACGACAACATCTACAACCCGAGCACGCATTGGGTCGAGCTAGGGATGGCGCCGCGCTCCGAGTCTCTGGAGCAGGCCATCTATTCAAACGTAGTGATTGGCGTTCGGCGGCCAAACAACTAGACGATTTCTTACGGGGCGGGTGGTTCGACCGCCCCGCCAATCGTCACCACGCGACCGGAAGTCACACCCGTTCGCTTCGCCGTCGCGCCGTTTCGGAACCGAACGCTCACATCGTAGGTGCCGGTGGCCGCTCCGAGCCCGAAGTGCAACCGCGAGGCGTCCTGGCTGCAGTAGCCGGTGCTCGACTGAACCACGCGGTAGCCGACGATGCGATCGCCTTGGGTCACCGTGACTTCGGCGCCGATCGCTCCGCGCTCACCGTTTGGCGCGGTCAAGGAGACGCCAAGCCAACCTCCCTGACTCGTCTCGGTAGCGTTGTTTCTAAAGAACGTATTCGGCCCTTGCTTGCTCGCGATGAGTAAATCCAGTGATCCGTTATTGTCCATGTCGGCGAACACCGCTGAGCGGGCGTCCGTACCGATACCGGTGAGCCCGATACCGCCTCGACGGCTGAACTGCCCGGTGCCGTCGTTGAGGAACACGCTCGCATCGCCGGCGAGATAGAGATCCAGGTCGCCGTCATTGTCGATATCGCCGGCCGCGGCCGTGTAGTGCGCGCCTTCGAAGCGTCTCACCAGATTGAAGCGACCTTCGCCATTGTTCCGATAGAGCTTCGAGCCGTGAAACCCGGTGATCACGACATCGAGATCGGCGTCGTTGTCGAAGTCTTGAAACGTGAACCCGTTCGTCCCTCGAAAATCGCTCGTCGTCTGCTCGTACTCGAGACCGGTGAAACCGGTGTTCTCGACGAAACGCGGAGACTCGTTGACGAGAGCAGCGATCGGACCCGCTCCCGAGCCGTTGACGTACTCGAAAGCGGAAAGAAAGACATCCGGCCGGCGGTCATTCGTCAGATCGACGACGGAGAGTCCTTGATTGGCAAACGTATCACTCGCGTCGCCTTGCAGCCTTCGACGCTCGAACCTCATGCCGCCCTGGTTCATATAGACGTTCGGGATAAACCCTTGCCAAGCGGTGACAATGATGTCGAGCAGACCGTTTCCGTCTAGATCCGCGGCTGCGACCCCACGGGGTCCGAGATCACGAACGTCTATCCCGGCGCTATCCGAGATGTCGACGAAGCGCGAGCCTCCGTTGTTTCGATACAGCCGATGGTGGCCGCTCCACGTGTGGCCGTTGAACAAGTCGAGATCGCCGTCATTGTCGAAATCCGCGAAGACCGCTGCGTGGGACTCTTCCGAGAAGTTCTCAACGGTGCCGTCCTCCAGGGTGAGCGGAAAAAAACCTGAATCATCCACGCCCGCGACGAGTCCTATCTCGAGAAATCGTTGCGGTGTGCCGCCCTGATTCTTGAACAGGAAGTCGGGACGATCCTGTTTCGGGTCGAAGATGTGCGTGACGTAGACATCGAGAAGGCCGTCGCCATCCATATCCGCGACTTGAATCCCGTGCCCGCCAAAGTCTTGCAAACTGACGAAGCCCGCCGACACGGTGGCGTTGGTGAACGTCACTCCCCCGGCCCCACCGGGGGCTGCAGCGGGTGGGGTCGGAGTGGTCTGGCCGAACGCAGTCAATGGAAGGGCGAGAAGAACCGACAAGGCGGTCGCGATTCTAGGAGTTGTCCGGGGGCTGGCCGGTTGATGAGTCACTTATTCTTCCTCAATAACAGTTTGGGATTTTGGTGTGGTTCGGCGATAAACGGCGAGCGTCTCGCGCAAAGAGCAATTGTACTAAAGCGAGTCTACCGCACGCTACCCACGCCCGACGGAAGCGAGGGGCGGATTGGCCCCCGGCAGTGGGTGCTAG
>JAJCXL010000558.1 GCA_029263435.1 Acidobacteriota bacterium
AGAGGGCGCGAGGCGTGGAGGCCTGAGACGTCGTCCGCCTCCGACAACGATCGCTCGAACGCGTCTTCTACCCGCTTCAAGTTGTGTCGGATACGAAGTGCGGTCTCTTCGTCTCCATCGGCGAGAGAGACGGCGGTATTCGTGATGAAGCAGCCTCGGCGCCCGCCCTCACAGGCACAATCCAGCACGACGTCTCTGAAAATGCGGGCGATGCGCTCTTTCACCGGTAAATCTTGTTCGAGCGTCGTCACCATTCTTTCGAGGAAGCGTTTCTCGTAGCGGTCGAGCGCGTCGAGAAAGAGTTGCTTCTTGCCCCCGAACGCCGCATAGAGGCTGCCTCGCTGAATACCCATGGAGTCGACCAAGTCCTGCACGGAGCTGCGGTCGTAGCCTCGGCTCCAGAAGACTTCGATGGCTCGATCGAGCACTTCGTCTCGATCGAACTCTCTCGGCCGCGCCATGACGAAATCAGTATAACAATTGTGGAATGGACAGTCAAAAACAGATAACAGGCATTTGTTCTAGTGACTTAGAAGGATCTTGTGAAACAATGAACTATTGAGCTATCATTCAATTGATGACGACGACCACGCACCTCCATCGCTGCGCCGACGTGACGACCGGGCTCCTTTCAGTGGATCGAGCACGGATCCTGGCCGAGACTTTTCAAGTGCTGGGAGATCCGACCCGGGTCCGGATCGTCCATGCGCTCTCCCTCGCGGAGCTTTGCACGACGGACCTCGCATCGGTCGTCGGAATGAGTGAGTCCGCGGTGTCTCATCAGCTTCGTACCTTGCGCCAGCTCCACGTCGTGAAGAGCCGCCGGGACGGAAAGCTCGTCTTCTACAGCCTCGACGACGATCACATTCGAAGCCTCTTCCAGCAGGGCCTCGAGCACGTCCTCGAAGCGACCGAGCGATGACGACCTCTGACCCTTCGCATACCCACGACCCATCGAGCGGGGGGCGACCCCACGACCCATCGAGCGGGGGGCGACCTCGCGCGATGGTGCTCGCATTCGTTCTGACTTCAGGTTTCATGGTGACGGAGCTCGTGTGCGGGCTCTGGGCCAATAGCCTCGCGCTGGTCGCGGATGCCGGGCACATGGTCTCCGACGCGGCGGCGCTCGGGCTCGGATTGTTCGCGATGTGGATCGCGAGCCGCCCGCACACCGACAAACGGACCTTCGGGTTTCACCGCGCAGAGATACTGGCTGCTCTCGTCAACGGCGCGTTGCTCGTGGGCATTGCGCTCTATGTGAGCGTCCACGCTCTGACCCGGCTTCGAGAGGTCCAACAGATCGCGAGCGGCCCGGTGCTCATCGTCGCCGCGCTTGGCCTCGGCGTGAACTTGGTGGCGCTGAGGATCCTCGACACCCATCGCCATGGAAGCCTGAATGTCCGCGGCGCGTTTCTGCATGTCGTGGGGGATGCCCTTGGCTCGGTCGGGGTATTGGTGTCGGGCCTCGTGATCCACTGGACCGGGTGGACGCCCATCGACGGGCTCGTCAGTCTCCTCATCGCCGGTCTCATCCTCGTCTCCGGTGTCCGTTTAGTGCGAGAAACGGTCTCGGTGCTGCTCGAAAGCTGCCCCAACGGGTTGGACATGGACGCGGTCCGGCAAGATCTGATTGCACTCGACGGCGTCCGCGACGTGCACGACCTCCATGTCTGGACCGTCACCTCGGGTTTCGTCTCGTTGAGTGTTCACGCAGAGGTCACATCGAGCGATGTCGCCGACGACGTGTTGCGCACCGCGACGATTCTCTTGCGCGAGCGCTACGGCATCCGGCACGTGACGATTCAGCCGGAGACATCAAAGATTCACGACGAGCTGGAACACTGTTGCCACGATGCGCACGAGCCCTCGCTGTCGTTTCGTGGTTTCATCAACCAGAGCTGAGCGACGAACCCCCGCCGAACCCTAGCCATGCGAACGCTACTTCTCGTCACCTTCGCCGTCGCGCTCCAGAGCGCACCGTCGTCACGCCGCGATCTCTACGTCGTCCATGGGGGCGCCCTCGAGCCGGCGCTCGTCGAGTCTCTTTCGCGCCGCCGCCAAGTTCACTCGACCGACGCTTCCACCGCCGGTCCGGACGTGTTGGCGAAGGGCCACTTGGCTCTCATCGGTACGCCGCGCAACAACCGCTTCATCGGGGAGCTCGATGCCGTTGCCGGCCTCGTCATCGAGCCCGACCGGTTTCAGTGGCAAGGCGAAACCTATGATGTCAGAGACCACACGTTGCAGCTGAGGACGCTCAACCCCTGGAACTCCGAATACTCGTTAGAGCTCTGGCTCGGCTCGTTCGACGAGACGACGCCTCGCCGTCGGGCTGCGGTGCAGATCCGACGCTTGGGCAAGACCGTCTACCTCGCTTTCGAGGGCGACGACGGTGCGATGACGGGGCGTCGGTTCGAGCTCACCGACACACCGAGCCTGGAGCTTCCGCAGCTTTCCGTGTTCACCCACGGCGTCACGATCACCGACGAGAGCGTCGCTCGACTGACGGAGACCGCGAAGCGTTTGAAGCGTGCCCTCGAGCTTCATCTTTATCCGGACCTAGAAACGAAAGGGCTCATCACGGATGACACGACGACGGCCCATGCCGAAGGCCTTGCGGTCCACGCGGTGCTGGCTGTCGATCACCGTCCGCTTCGCTTGATGCTCGAGCTCGGGGGAGGAGAGACCGACGTCGGACCCCTCTTGCTCCGTCGGGGTCGCGCCGCGCTCGCGGCCTACCCCACGAAAGAGCTCGACCGGATGGACCGGCTCGCCGCTCGTCTCCTTCGCACCAGCGATCCGCCGGATGTGATCGATCTGCTGGCTGACGAACGCTTCGGGGCGCTCTCGCCGTTCGCCGCCGACGCGGTGAGCGCGTCGTTCGCGCGCTTCGCCTCCGGGCGAAAGATCCCCGCGACGCCTCGAGAGCTTGCCGCGTCTTGGGCGCGGCAGACGCGGGGTCTCGCCCTCCCCGAACGTGCGCCGGCAGAGCCGCCGTCGTCGTTTCACCGAGGGATGACCTTCGCCCATCAGGGCTATCGAATCCACGACGGTTACCTGTCCGAAAAAGCCCGTTCCTCGCTCACTCAGCTCCAGAGCTTGGGTGTCGATGCGGTCGCGATCGTGCCCTATGCGTTCATGCCGAGTCCGACCGAAGTCGTCCCCTTGGACGTGCCGACTCGGCCCGGATCGGAGACAGATGACGACGTCCTCGAAGCGATCCGCGCCGCGCAAGACCGCGGAATGACCGTGATGCTCAAGCCCCAGATCTGGATCCGACAAAGCTGGCCGGGCGACATCGATCCGCAAGGCCCCCAGGCGGTCGACGCGTTTTTCACGACCTACCGGTCATGGATCGTTCACTACGCGATGCTGGCGGAATCCCGGCGCGTGCCGTTACTGGCCGTGGGCACCGAGCTGTCCCGGCTGACCGGAACCCATCGCGCGCATTGGGAGCGTCTCATCCACGATGTCCGTTGCGTTTTCTCCGGCAAGATCGTCTACGCCGCGAACTGGGGAAACGAAGTCGAGAACGTCGTGTTTTGGGATCTCGTCGATTTCATCGGAGTGGATTTCTACTACCCGCTCAGCTTCGACGAGCACCCAAGCGAGGTGGAGCTCGAGCAGGGCTTCGACAACGCGCTCGTTCCGTTGAAGGCGCTTCACACGCGCTACCGTAAGCCGGTCTTGTTCACGGAGGTCGGGTATGCGAGCACGAAAGCACCGTGGCGCAAGCCTCACGCCTCCGACAAGGAGCCTCTTGTTTCGCCCGCGGACCAGGCCCGCGCCTACGAAGTGGCGCTGAGATCGATCGCGGATCAAACGGACTGGATCCGGGGCATGTATTGGTGGAAGTGGCCGACGACCCTCGAGCGTGGGGGTCTCGAGCATCGGGGCTTCACGCCCAACGGCAAGCCGGCCGCGGACGTGCTTCGTCAGTGGTACCGAGGTCGACTACAATAGCCAGCCAAATGCGCGTGCCTAGGAGGCTCCTCCGATGAAACGTCTATTGAGCTCGGTTCTTTTTTCGTCTCTCGTGTGGTCGTGCTCCAGCGGCGGTGACTCAGACCACGTCAATGACATGGCGGGTGAGCACGAAAATGATAATGCGGCGCCCAACCCCGTTTCGGAGGCGATGCCTTCGGCAGCGGTGGAGACCGAGACGCTCGACTACGCCACTGTGGACGGAGTGACGGCGTCCGGCTATCTGGCTCGGCCGGAGGGTGCGACCGGTCCACTCCCGGGCATCATCGTCATCCACGAGTGGTGGGGGCTCAACGACAACATCCGATCGATGGCGGACCAGCTCGCCGCCCAAGGCTATCAGGCGCTCGCTGTCGATCTCTACGGCGGACAATCCGCGACCACTCCGGATGAAGCGGCGGCTCTCATGTCCGCTTCGATGAAGAAGCGAGACGCGCTGACCGAGAATCTGAGACAGGCGTTCGCTTTTCTCGAAGGCGACGGCCAGAAAGTAGGCACGATCGGTTGGTG
>JAJCXL010000559.1 GCA_029263435.1 Acidobacteriota bacterium
TTTATCGACCGCGAATGGATGGGGGATGACGCCCCGCCGATGTACGCGTTCAACACGGGCGTGGGAGCGCTCAAAGATGTCCGCATTCCTGCCGCGGATTTCGGCCTGTTTCAGGACAAGATGATCCTGGCGCACGCGACCGGGATTGGGCCGCATTTCTCGGAGGATGTCGCGCGGGCCACTTTGTTGTTGCGAGCGAACGCTCTCGCGTCTAATTTCTCCGGCGTCAGCGTTCACGTTGTCGAGCGACTCCTCGAGTTTCTCAACCGCGGCCTTCACCCGGTAATGCTGGAGAAGGGCTCCGTGGGTGCTTCCGGAGATCTTGCGCCTTTGGCCCATCTCGCCGGTGCGCTTTGCGGCTATCCCGAGGCTTCCATCGTCTATGAAGGCGAGACGCTTTCCGCTCCGGACGCGCTGACGCGTGCGGGTCTTCCGACGAAGCTCGACCTGGGAGCCAAAGACGCCTCGGCCCTGCTCAACGGCTCGACGGTGTCGCTGGCCGTGGCAACGCTTTCGCTCGAGCGCGCGCGCCGATTGCGCAAGCACGCCGACATCTCTCTTGCGATGTCTCTCGAAGCCATGAGAGGCGAGGTCGCCGCGTTCGACCAGAGGCTTGCCCGAGCACGCCCCCACAAGGGTCAGATCCGCACGGCCGACAACTTGCGTAAGATCTTGGCGGGGAGCGAGAGAACATCGGACGCCTCACGCGCCTTGCGATTTCCCGAAGAGCGCCGTGCGCCGGACGCCCCGCCAACCCCTCGAGTGCAAGACGTCTACTCGATGCGCTGCGCGCCCCAAGTGCATGGGCCGGTCGCGGACGCACTCGACTACGTAGAAGGCATCCTCACGACAGAGCTCAACGCGGCGACCGACAACCCGCTCATGTTCGCGACCGATGGCGGCGGCTACGAGGTCTTGTCGGGCGGACACTTCCACGGGCAATACATCGCCCAAGCAATGGACCTACTCGCCATCGCCATCACCGATCTTTGCTCGATCTCCGAGCGGCGGGTCGCCCGGCTGATCGACCCGAACATGAGCTACGGTCTCCCGCGCAACTTGAGCAGCGGCCGTCTGGGGGTGAACACCGGTTTCGCCACCGTGCAATGCTCGTTGTCGGCCTTGGTGATGGAGAACAAGACGTTGTCGACTCCCGGCTCGGTCGATTCCATCCCCGGCAAAGGAAATGCCGAGGACCATGTGTCGAACTCGACCTGGTGTGCTCGCAAGGCGCGCACGATCGTGGACAATGCGGAGTACGTGATCGCCGGTGAGATTCTGACGGCGGCTCAAGCGCTCGACATGGTGCCGGAGCAAGCCTCCGCGTTTCCGCTGGGACGCGGCTCTGCTGCGGCCTTGAGCGCGGTGCGTGAACGGATCGACGCCGTGCTCGATGGCGACATTTGGTATGCGGTTCCGATGGAGGCGGCGCGTGAGTTGGTGCGAGCCGGTGCTCTCCTGGCAGCCGTCGAGCGCGAGGTGGGTGCTTTGGCCTGAGCCGGCCTAGCGACTCGTCACTCGGGCTTGGCCAGAGCTGCCTGCTCGCCGAGCCGGCGGACGTGCGCGATGAGCGGGGCGTAATGCTCTTCCCGAATGACGCCTCGCCACGTCGGCATCTTCGTCCCTGGCCGAATCGTCGACGGGTCCTCGACCCAGCGCCTCAGCTCCGCGTCGCTCGGGAACTTGGACGCGGCACGGCGAAGATCTGCGATCCCGAGGCCGTCATCGCCGTGACACGAGTAGCAACCGTAGTAGTAATAGTGCCGCTCGCCTTCGTCCTGCTCGGCCCGCGTAGGTCGCTCCCGCTTTGGGACTGCTCGAGCGATAACCGGCACGCTGCGTAGATAGGTGTACATGGCACCGACTTCGGCCTCGCTGAGCTCGGGCATCGGCGCCATCGGGTAGAGGATGGGTGTGTTGTCGGGTCGGAAACCCTCCCGTACCGCTCGCACGAACTCGTCCCGACTCCAAGAGCCGATGCCGGTCGTCTCGTGCGGCGTGAGGTTGGCCGAGAACACGGTCTCGCCGCTGAGCCCGAGCAGCGGGTTGCCGCCGCCCAGGTAGCCCGGAGTCTCTTCCGGGTGCTCCACGTTGGTGGTCTTGAAGTCTTCGGAGTGACACGAGAAGCAGTCGAGGTTCACGACCAAGTAGCGCCCCAGAGCGACCTCGTCATCCGGCGGTGGGTCCACGACGGGTGCGTCCGGATACGGTATGGGGGCGAAGACGAGCCGCGTGAGTAGCTTCGTGAGAAACGACGGCCGCGTGACTCCGGGAGGATCGACCGCCTCCGGCGCCACGAGCGGATCGTCCGAGCGCAAGAACGCGAGGATCGATGCGAGATCCTCGTCCGACATGTGTGGCAGCTTGACCATGTACGGTGGTACGTACACGCCGTCGCGTCCGACGCCGGTTCGAAGCAGATAAGCGAGCTCTCCGTCCGTCCAGCTCCCGATCCCCTTTTCCGGATGGCGGGTGATGTTCTTGGAGTAGATCGCGCCGAACTCCGGCGGCGTATCCGACATGTGCTTGCCGGTCACCTTCTGGGTCACGGGATCCATGTGACAGCCGAGACATATCGCAGAAGCGAGGACCTTGCCTCGCGCCACCCGCTCCGGCGTGCTCTCAATGGCGAGCTCGAGAGCGAGGGTCTCGTAGGTCGGAGGATGACCGAGGTGGACGAAGGTCGCGAGCGCGGCCCCCGCGATCACGAGCAAGATGACTATTCCACCGATGAGCTTCACGGCCGTCTTCATGGGGCCCTCCCTGGCGGCCCTATTAAACGGTTGCTGACTTCTTGGATCAAGCGTTCACGCGGGAGGATCCGCTACGACTGGACACAGCGCTCTCGCCGAGACGAGAATGCGTCTGTCTCAGAAGCACGGAGCAAGGAGCGAGAACGTTGGAAAGCTTTCGCCAGTCGAGTGGCAGTGAACGCCAGTGGTTGCAAAGCCCTGCTCGTCGCCGAGCACTTTTCGCGCTCGGAGGCTTTCTCGCGGGCTCGCCCCACGTGCGTGCCCAGCTCGATCCTCGTCCGCTCAAAGGACATCTTCGGGTGCCTGGGCTCGGCGAGATGATGACGGCCTTCGACTTCGAGCCGGTCTGCTTCGCCAACATGCCTTTGCGGCTCTACGACTACATGGCTCACGGCGGCGACTCGGAATGGACGATCCGGCGAAACCGGCAAGTGTTCGAGTGGGTCGACATCGTTGCCGGCCAGCGACTGAGCGCTGACACAATCGATACGCGTACCTCGATCTTAGGCCTTCCGGTGGACTCGCCGATCCTGATAGCTCCGAGCTCGCGCCATGGCGACTTACATCCCGATGCCGAGGCGGGGACCTATCGAGGTGCGAGCGCGGCACGGGTGCCCATGATCGTGGCGAATGGCCCGAGCATGCCGCACGAAGAGATCGCGGCCGCGGCGGACGGGCCGCGCTGGATTCAGTTCTACCCCAACCCGAACATGGCGTTGTCGCGTCGAAGGCTCGAGGGATTCCAGGCCGCCGGCGCCCAAGCGATCGTCGTGACCGTCGACCAGCAGGCCACTCGATTCGAACGAGACCTTCACGATCGACACCTCGGCGGCAATCCGCCTCGCACGGGAGCGAACGCCGGCGACGATGCCGAGGAGGAGGCGCTACTCGGAGCGAGTGGGCCCGAACGCTACGGGCTGCCGGTACCTGGACGACTCTGGTACAACTGGGACTACCTCGATCGCATCCGAGCCTACGTTCGTGTTCCGATGCTCATCAAAGGCATCCTCACCGCTGAGGATGCGCGCATCTCCGTCGACCGAGGCTTCGACGGCGTCATCGTTTCGAACCATGGCGCGAGAACGCTCGACTACGTTCCCTCGACGCTGGAAGTACTGCAAGAGATCGTCGCCGAGGTTTCAGGTGAGGTCCCAGTGTTGATCGATAGCGGATTCCGGCGAGGCTCGGACGTATTCAAAGCGCTCGCGCTCGGGGCCGACGCGGTGTGTCTCGGACGGGCTGCTCGGTGGGGCCTCGGCGCGTTCGGCGATCAGGGCGTGACTCGCGTGCTCGAGATCGTCAAGAGCGAGCTCGAAGAAGCGATGGTCTTGTCCGGACGGGCTTCGCTTGCCGATATCGATACCACCGCGGTGCGGACCGCGCTTCCTTGAGTCCTTCGATGCCGAAGCCTGGACTGACGAGACGTGAGATGGCGCGAGCCATCGTCTCGCCGTCACAAACGAGCGCGTCGTCCTCCGGCACGAACACTCCCGTCGACGAGCTCGTCAACAGTCTCGAGTTTGCCGAGCAAGCGAGACGGGTGCTGCCGGAAGACGTCTTCTCGTCGATTGCGGGAAGCGACCGTTCGATCTTCGACCGCTATACGTTTCGGCCGCGGATGAACGTGTCCACTTTGGACATGAACCTCTCGGTGTCACTGTTGGGCCAAGAGCTGTTCACGCCGCTCGCGGTGGGTCCGGTGTCACGACAGCAGCGCTTTCACGCGGAAGGAGAGCGCGCGACGCTCACAGGTGCGAGCGCTGCCGACACCGTCACGATCATCAGTCATGACACCACCGTGCCGCTCTCGGACCTCGGACCGATAGCGAGGGAAGCGTCGCAGCCGCTCTGGGTGGCGATCGATGCGGATGATCGAGGACCGGAGCGCGCTAGGTCTGCCGTAGATACGGGAGCGGACGCGCTCTTCGTTAACCCGGGGCGAGCGATCGACTGGAGTCTGCTGCGAGCGATACGAAGCTCCGTCGACGTGCCGCTCGTTCTCAAGGGGGTGACGGCGGCACCGGATGCGCGGCGGGCGGTCGATCTGCGGTATGACGGCCTCGTCGTCTCGACCTATAGCGGAGCTGGCCAAGCCACCCGAACGGCGCCCCTCGAGGAGCTTCAATCGGTCGTTGCCGCGACGGAGAACCAAGTGCCCGTTCTGGTGGATGGGAGCTTCCGTCGCGCCACGGATGTGTTGGTCGCCTTGATCCTAGGCGCGCGGGCGGTGCTCCTCGCACGCCCCGTGATGTGGGCGGTCGCCGCCTATGGCGCCGACGGCGTTACGACGCTTCTTCGAATGCTTCAGAAAGATCTGGCGCGCTGCTTCGCGATGCTGGGAGCTTCGACTCCCGAGGCGCTGACCCGTAACCACTTGAAGATCCATTCCCGCGAACGCTAGAAGCGTCGCCTTCGACGCGTCACTTCTCGAACATCTCGTCGAGGACTCGTCCGGCAAGCCCTGGCATCTCCAGTCCGAGAAGCTCACAGATCGTCGGCGCGATGTCGTAGTTGTGCACGTGCCCGATTCTTTCGTTCTCTTTGATGCGTCGTCCGGCGGCGAGCAAGATGGGATACATCAGCTCGTGCGATGGCAGGTACCCGTGTCCGTAATACGGCGTTTCCAACCGGATCTTCTTCGTCGACTCACTCTGCCTATCGACGATGACCCGGGTGTCGATGTCTCCGAGCACGAGGTGATGTCCGAGCATGTGCGGATCCTCCTCGTATCGCGGCAACCCCATCGCTTCCAGCTCGTCGGAAAGGATGACGCGAGTGATGCCTTCGACGCGAAGAGCTCGTTCGAAGACTTGGTCGAGCGCGCGCTGATGCTTGTCGGGCTCGAACCGCTCCGTCAGCTCGACGACGACGGACCAGAAACCGGTGTGGAGATTGACGACGTCGATTAGTCCGACTTCCTCGAAGAGAGGGTAGATATTGACGGAGAAGGGAACAGCGTGAAATCCGTGATCCGAAACGATCATGAACGTCGTCTCGTCGGCGATTCCGGCTCGCTGCACGGCTCGGCGCACGATGCCGACATTCGCGTCCGCGGCCGTGAAAGCGGCTTTGGAGAGATAGTGGTCCGGTCCGTACTGGTGCTGGTAGCGGTCGGTACCCGGCAAGCGAATGGCGACGAAGTTGGGGCGGCGCGTTTCAATGACGTGAGCGGCGGCGCGGCTCAGAATACGATCGGCGCTCATCTGAAGCGCCAAGTCGTAGTACCACTCGAAGAAGAGATCGATCGGGATATCGTTGTCGCGAAGCTCTTGGAGAAAGGCCGGATCGGCGGCAGCCGCGCTAGCTTTTCCGTCGCCCGCCAGAACGAGCGGGATCTGAACATCGATGGACGGATCGTCTCGTGTCTCGGGCCAGAAGAACGAGGCTGTGCTGAGGCCTCGGCGCTTCGCCGCATCGAATAGCGTGGCGACTTTGATCGACTCGGCTCGGGGCTTGTTCGTCACGTGGAAGTACTCGCCGGTCGTTCGGTTCAGCAGGCGGTTGCCGATGACACCGTGTACGGCGGGCGAGACGCCCGTGAGGATCGACGTGTGAGCGGGATGGTCGATTGCGGGGAGGACGGTCTCACTGCTCGCGGCCCAGGTACCGGAGCGGATGAGCGCGCGCAGGTTCGGAAGCTCGAGCCCTTCGTCCTCGAGCCGCGCGGCCGCGAAGCCCTCGATGGAGATGAGCACCACGTGGGCCTTCGGAGGGGTGTCTTGGGCCCTCCCTGGTTCCGGCCCAACGAGTGTGAACGCAACGACAAGGATCGCCCAACGCATGGACTCCCTCCTCCGGAGAAACTAGTCCCGTGGGTCTCCGTTGTCAACGAAGAGAGATGAACGTCGGCGGTATGGAGACCGATGGAGGGCTCCCATTCGGAAACCCTCCACCGGTGGTGTCGTCTAGAGCAAGCTCGCGGCGATTCCTTTGACGGTCTCCGCCAGCGAGCGGAGCCGCGCTTGGCTGCGTCCAGTAGCACTCGCGCCTTCGGTCTCGAGTGCGGTGGCGATGGTATCGAGCTCTCTCGATAACGCTGGGTCCGTGGTCTTGTCTTTCAAGACTCGATCCGCACGAGTGAGCGCGGCCGTGAGCGCATCCGCCCGTGCGGGAGCCAGCGAGTTGGTGCGGCCGAGCTGATCGAGCAACGCGTGCGCGACCGGAGGAGCCGCCGGCCAATCGATGCGCCGCTGCTGCTGAGGGTTGAATCGGTCGGGCTTCACGAGGGACGCCGCGTCGATCTCATTTTGGGTCAAGTACTCGCTCGGCAAGAGCTTCAACACGTCGAGGCCGCGAGCGATCTCAGTCCCGTAAATGAACCCGGAGTACCAATAAGCGGACCAGTAGCCGCCCATGACGAGCTTCTTGGCGTCGATCGGTCCGCGGTCGAAGTAGCCGATCTCGACAGGGTTCGACGAATCGGTGAAATCGAAGATCGAGATCCCGCCTTGGTACCAGGACTGGACCATGATGTCGCGTCCCGGGACCGGGATGAGCGAGCCGTTATGGGCGACACAGTTCTCCTGCTCGGTCTGTGGCGCGGGCATCTTGAAATAGCTCCGGAACTCGAGCTTGCGATCGACGATGTCGAAGATCGCATCCGCGCCCCACTCTTTCGGATCCGACGCCCGACAGCGAGGTCGGCCACCGCCACCCCACTCATCCGTGAAGATGACTTTGGTGCCGTCATTGTTGAACGTCGCCGAATGCCAATAAGCGAAGCCGGGGTCGACCACTTGATCGAGACGGACCGGGTTCACCGGGTCGGAGATGTCGATGAGGATGCCATTGCCGGAGCATGCGCCTGCAGCGAGACCGATCTCGGGATAGACGGTGATGTCGTGGCATTGGTTGGTCTGGCTCGTTTTCTGGGTTCCTTCCCCGTGGTCGCCGCCGTCCCACAGCCCTGCGATGGCTCCGGATTCTTTGTCGGCGAAGATGCGCGGTCGACTCACGATGCGCGCCTCTTGGGGACGCGCTACCGGGATACGGATGACGTCGATGCTGAACAAGGAGGTGTTGGGATCGTCGCCGGGCGTTTCGTCCGAGCAGCCTTCGAGCTCCTCGTCCGATCGAACCGAGCTCGTGCCGGAGTTGAAGACGTAGATGTTTCCTTCATCGTCGGGGTCGGAGACGATCGAGTGCGTGTGCGATCCGCGGCAAGTCTGAACCGCCGCGACTTGCTTCGGCATCCGCATGTCGCTGATGTCGAAGATCCGGATGCCGCGAAAGCGCGCGTCGCTGACGGGCTCGGCGACGCCTTGAAGGCCGCAATCCAGTCGGCCTCGAGTTTGCTCGACCGACATGATGAGCAAGTTCCCGATGACCGAGACATCCCCTTGTCCGCCCGGGCAGACGACCGAGCCGAGAAGCTGCGGTGAAAGCGGGTCCTCGACGTTGTAGGTGCTGAAGCCGTGGTAGTTGCCTTCGAAGACGACGTCACCCGAGAAAGCGAGATCCGTGTTGGCGAAGTTCAGAATCCCGGGGCGCATGGGCTCCGGTTCCTCTTCTTCCTCTGCCTCTGCGTCCTCTGCGTTGTCGTCTTCGTCCTGTGTGTCTTCCGCGTCCTCTTCTTGCCCTTCCGCCTCTTCTGGCTCGGGAGTGGGCTCAGGCATCGGCTCGCCCGCGGGAGCGTGAGGGTCGAAGAAGCCGTCGGGCTTCGGCATCGTCGCCACGAGCTCGACGTTCAAGAGCGCTTGGCCGGCATCACGAAAGCCGGCCGCTAGCTGGACCCGCGGGTCGGGATAGAGCCCGGCCAGCATGCCGTCCATGCGGTCGATCTCCATCGTTTGATCCGCGACGATGTCCGATGTGAACGCGAAGAGCTGTGAGTCCTGAGCCGCGCCGCGCTGCGCAAGAAGCTCTTCGACCATCGTCAGAGCCCCGCGGTGATGTTTGATCATGAGCTCCAGGAACAACTTGTCGAACTCGACCCCGGAGGCGTCGGAGAGCTTGGCCATGTCCTCTTCGGTCAACATGCCTGGCATCAACATCGACCCGTGCGCGTGGTGTGCGTCGACTTCGGTGACTTCCAGGTTTCTGGCCCGGAGCCACTCCTGCATCATCTTTATCTCGTCTTCTTGAGAGAGCTCGATGCGCTGCGCGAGTCTCTTCATGACGTCGCTCCGGCTCCGGGTCTCGAGCAGGTTGGTCATCTCGATGGCCTGAGCGTGATGCGAGATCATGCCTTGCATGAACTTCACGTCGCCGTCAGAGAACTTGAGGCCGGCCAGATTAGACGCTTCTTCGGCGGTGATCGATTTGCTTGCCTCGCCCGGTGCGCCGGGTTGAACGATGGGGGGCGGGGTCTGGCTGAACGCGGTGCCGAACGCAAGGAACGACAAGGTAATCGTTCCAGCGACGTGCCGGAACGAAGAACTTTCTGAACTCATGGGTGACCTCCACTAGTCGCCCAAGCGCCTGAAGCGCTCAGGATCGCGAATCGCGACCCGCATTCTACTTCGTGACGCCAAACCCTGCCCGAAAGCCGCAGCTAAGCGACCTCTTGTAGGATACGGCCATGGAAACGCCATCCCGCAAGCTGCGCTGGGGCATTCTCAGTACCGCGAATATCGGCCGCGCCGCGGTCATTCCGGCCATTCACGCGTCCACGACGGGCGAGGTCGTGGCCGTCGCGAGCCGCGACTCTGAGCGTGCCCGCGAGTTCGCCGAGGCGAACGCGATCCCGGAGCACTTCGGAAGCTACCAAGGGCTCCTGGATTCCGACACGATTGACGCCGTCTACATTCCACTGCCGAACAGCCTCCACAAAGAGTGGGCGATTCGCTCGGCGGCAGCCGGCAAGCACGTCCTGTGCGAGAAGCCACTCGGGCTCACCGCAGCGGAGTGCGAGGCGATGGATGCGGCGGCTCGCGACGCGGGGGTCACGTTGATGGAAGCGTTCATGTATCGATTCCATCCGCGAACGGAGCGGGTGATCGAGTTGCTAAGAGCCGGTGCTATCGGTTCACTGCGCTCGATTCAGGCCTCGTTCAGCTTTCGGCTGACCCAGCCCGACAACATCCGTTTGAGCCGGGAGCTCGGTGGCGGCTCCCTGATGGATGTGGGCTGCTACTGCGTCAACGTCTCCCGCACCCTCGCCGGAGCCGAACCTATGCAGGTGCAAGCGTTCGCGAGCTGGGCCGAAAGCGGCGTCGATGAACAGATGGCTGGCACCTTGAAGTTCGCCGATGGCCTGACCGCGCAGCTCGATTGCGCCTTGACGCTCGAGCGTCGCGAGCGCTACGTCGCTGCCGGCACCGAGGGCTATCTCGATGTGGAAGCGGCCTTTCTTCCAGGCACCGATGATGCGGAGATCGCAGAACATCGCGGTCGAGGCTCGATGACGACACATACCATCGCCGGCGCCGACGAGTACCAACTCATGGTCGAGCATTTCGCAGACTGCGTGTCGAACGGTGCCGCCCTTCGCTACCCCGCAAGCGAAGCCGCCGCCAATATGCGAGTGATCGAAGCCCTCTACCGATCGGCGCGCGAAGGCGGCATCCCCGTCGACGTCCCGTCCACCTAGCGAGCTAGCTGAAAAAAAAAGGGTCAATAAAAGGGGTCAGACCCCTTTTATTGGTGTGAGCTCGCCGTTGTTAGTCATTTACTTTCAATCGTTTGACCCGCTTACGTGATTCGTAAAAATGGACCAGGTCCTTTTTCAGCGGTCCGTTCTCAGCAGAGTGCGAGCCTCACGTGGGTAGTCAACTCCCTCATCGTTCTCTATTCTGGTAGCAGGGGTTCTGCGATGGAGATTAAGTTGAACGGGATGGGCGCAGTCGTCGGCGTCGTCTTGTTGGGTGGGCTCTTTCTCTATCGCTCCGCGTCGATGCAGACCGAGCTCGAGACCGAGGCGTTAGACGAGCTAAAGGCGTACCTCGTAGCGGAATATACGGGCGTTCAAGCCGCACCGCTGTCGGACGCCCTCGCCACCGGCCAACCGCTCGACGGTGACGCCGTGCAGGCGATGGCCGAGAACATCCTCCAGTCCGTGGAGGTGACGTTTTCATCCGTCGAAGCTCGTGGGTTCAAGGACGCGCGTGACGGCGGTGACGCGGTGGTGAAAGTCGGGATCCTCGTCGGAGGCGGCCCTCCACCGGACGGCGAGAGTACCCGTTACTACCGCATGCGCTACCGTTCGCTCACTGGCTGGAAAGTTGGTGCAAGGACTTCCGCGTGGGCGTATCGGTTGAAGCTCTTCTAGCCGCGCGTCCTGCGTCGCGGTCGAGCCTCGGGCTGGATCCTCACTACCCGTCGACAATAGGATTGTCCCGGGAGCGATGCTATTGCAACGCACAATCTTGACGACACTCCGAATCGGAGGCCTCGCCGGCGCTGTGGTGCTGGTGGCGGCAGTGGCGACCGCCCAGGTGGAGGACCAGCTCGAGTACAACTTTCTGGGCGCTGGGGCACGGGCCAACGGAATGGGCGACGCGTTCATCGCGGTTGCCGATGACGCCACCGCGATCTTCTGGAATCCGGCGGGGCTCTACCTTCTCGATCAACCCGAGACGTCGTTCGGCCTTCAGTTCGTCTCCGAGACGGTTGAGCAAGAGAGGCTGCGCCCGACGCCCCTGTTCACCGCCGATGATCCCGGAGGCAGCGTCGGACTCAACTTCGCGAGCTTCGTGCTCCCAAAGAGAATAGGCTCCAAAAAGGTCGTCTTCGCGTTCGC
>JAJCXL010000560.1 GCA_029263435.1 Acidobacteriota bacterium
CGGTAGCCGTCGGCGATCTCGATATCGATCTTCTCCAACAGCTGCTCGACGCTGTCTTGGATCCCGATGGATACACCCGACGCGATCTCGGTCCGGGTGCCGCCGAGTGACTTCGACAGCGACTCACCGCGCGTTTTCGCGTAAGCGTCCCACAGCCCCATCTCGACGGCCGCCTTGGCCATGTTGTGGCCGCGGATAGCCTTCAAAGAGGGCAGCACCTCGTCTGGATGCGCGTAGTCTTCGGAGAAAACCTTGGGCGCGATAAAGTCCTCGATGGCGTGCAGAGCGGTCTTGACCGTCTCCGACGAATAGGACGGCGTCTCACTGGCGACGCACTCACTCCATCCGGACGTCCCGTCCGCCGTCACCTCCAATAGGAGGAAATGGTCGTAGGTGATGCGGGAGAAGCTGGTCTCGAAGAAATGCTTGAGGTCGAGCTTGACCTCGTGAATGGCGATCGACTCGATTTTCATAAGCCCCGATCTTATCAGAGCGGCGCGTCGATGCCAGACGCCTCGCTCCCGTACGCGCCCGTCGAGGAGGAGACTACCAGGGCAAGTATTTGCCGATCGCGTCGATCTTCGACAAATCGACGTAGATCACGGTCACCATCAAGAGCAGGAGCATGACGAAGCCGACTTGGAGGATGCGTTCTTTGACGTTCAGGCTCAGATCGCGACCCGCGAGACCTTCGACGGCGATGATCGCCATGTGGCCCCCGTCGAGGAGCGGGATCGGAAGGAGATTGAGGATTCCGAGATTGAGGCTCAGATAGGCCATCAGCATGAATAGCGGCACGAGCCCCCTGCGGGCCGTCTCACCGGAAGCTTCTGCGATACCGACCGGTCCGGAGAGGTTTCTCACCGATGCGCGTCCGGTGACGAGTCGGCCGAGCACCGTGAGGGTCATCCGGGTGAACCGGTCGGTGCGCTCCAGCGCCGCTCCAAAAGCGTCCAGCGGGTTCGGGTATTGAACGATCACCGTCGGCGGAGGAAACTCGATCCCTATCAGCCAACGCTCACCGTCTCGTTGCGGCGCCAGCTCGAAGGAGAGGGTCTGATCCTGTCGGAGCACGCTCAGCAACACCGGCGCGCCTTGTCGTTCCTCGATGGACTGGATGAGCTCGGTGATGTGAAAAATCGGCTTGCCGTCCACTTTGGTGATGACGTCGCCTTCGAGGATGCCCGCATGCTCTGCAGGAAAGTCTTCGAACAGCCGGCCCACCCTGGGCTGAACGGCGGGAAACAGCCCGACATATCCAATCTCGTCTTCGCCGCGCGCTTCCACAGTCACGGGGAGATCGACGAGCTCGCCGTCTCGGCGCAACTGAAGGGCCAACGTCTCGTTGGCGTTGATGATGAATCGGTCGATCGCGCGGCTCCAGCTCTCGATCGGATCGCCGTCAATCGTCAGGATCTCGTCGCCTGCCAGGACTCCGGCCCGACTCGCCGGCGAATCTTCAGCGACGAAGCGAACCACCGGAGGATCGTCGAGCCCGGCGGGCTCTTCGATCCCGACCATGAACAACGCGGTCAAGATCAAGACCGCGAGAATGAGATTCATCGCGGGGCCCGCGAACAAGATGGCTAGCCGCTCCCACTTCGAACGGCTCATGAACTCATGAGGCTCTCCCGTCGCTTCCAACGGGTTGTCTCCTGCCATCTTCACGTAGCCGCCGAGAGGCAGGGCGCCGATGACATATTCCGTGTCGCCCCAAGTGCGTCCGATGATCTTGGGAGGGAACCCGAGCGAGAACACTTTGACCTTCACGCCGACGGCTTTTGCCGTGAGGAAATGCCCCGCTTCGTGAAAGAAGACCAAGATTCCGAGAACGAAAATGAAAGCAAGGAGAGTCGTCAACATGATGTCGTCATCCAGTTACGCGTGACACGTTAGTGGCCGTCGCGGGTGCTTCGATGAGCCGTTGTGCGCAGTCCCTGGCCCATCGATCGGCGTCGAGGACGGTGTCGAGATCGGTGACGGGTCGCGCGTCGTGGCGTGCGAGCGTTTCTTCGATCACTTCGGCGATGTTGAGAAAGCCAATCCGCTCCGAAAGAAAGGCAGCCACAGCCACCTCGTTTCCGGCATTCAGTACCGCGGGCGCCGTCCCGCCGGACGCAATGGCGTCATAGGCGAGCTTCAGGCAGGGAAAACGCTCGAGATCCGGAGGTGAGAAATCGAGCGTCATCGGTGTTTCGAGATCGAGCGGCGCGAGCCCGGTGTCATGGCGCTCGGGAAAGGTCATCGCGTACTGAATGGGAAGACGCATGTCCGTGACTCCGAGCTGTGCGAGAAGCGACCCGTCGTCGAACTCGACCATCGAGTGAATGGTCGATTGGGGATGCACGACGACCCGGATTTGATCCGGCCGAGCATCGAACAACCAGCAGGCTTCGATGACCTCCAGTCCTTTGTTCATCATCGTGGCGGAGTCAATCGAGATCTTGGGGCCCATCTTCCATGTGGGATGGCGCAAGGCGACAGCCGGTGTCGCTTGGCGGATGTCTTCGAGGCTCGCGGTTCGAAAGGGGCCGCCTGAGGCGGTGAGCCAAATCCGACGTAGCGGCTGCGATCTTCCATCGAGACATTGATGGATTGCGTTGTGCTCGCTATCGACGGGGAGAAGAGGTGCTTTCGACGCCGCCACCGCGCGGGTCATGAGCTCACCCGCCATCACCAGTGTTTCTTTGTTCGCGAGGCCGACGGTCTTCCCCGCTTCGATGGCGCGCAGCGTCGGGACCAGTCCAACCGCGCCCACGGTTGCCGAAATGACCATGCTCGCATCGGGGTGGGTCGCGACCTCCGTGAGGCCGTCCAGGCCCGACGAGACGGTGAGGTCGGGAAAATCACGAGAGATCTCGGACGCGGCGGCGGGGTCGGAGACGCTCACGATATCGGGACGATACTTCGCTATCTGGGCGCGGAGAGCGTCCACCCGGGTGCCGGCGGCAAGGCCCACGACCCGGAATCGATCCGCGAACCGATCCACCACGCGGAGGGTGTTCGTGCCGATGGATCCGGTGGACCCGAGAATTGAAACCCCTTTGACCATCTCTTATTTACCTATTCTAGCTCGCGTGGTTTCAAGTCAGCCATCGCAGTCCGAGCAGGAGGCCTGGCGCCGCGAACAGAATCGAGTCCAGCCGGTCGAGGATGCCTCCGTGCCCCGGGATGAGGGCCGAGGCGTCCTTGACCCCGGCGGATCGCTTCAAGAAGGACTCGAACAAATCTCCGGAAACCCCCAGAAGTGCCAACGCGCCTCCGAGAAGAGCGGCTATCGCGAAGGACACGGGCAAGAGTCCTTGAGACTGGATCACCACCGCGGCCAGCACCGAGCCCAACACGTTCCCCACGAGCCCCTCGATGGTCTTTTTAGGGCTCACCCGTGGCGCGAGCGGATGCTTGCCGAGCGACTTGCCCACATAGAACGCGGCGGCGTCGCCGACCATCACGACCGCCAGCAAGAA
>JAJCXL010000561.1 GCA_029263435.1 Acidobacteriota bacterium
CCAAGCGGCGCTCTTGGTGCCCGCCTTCATGCTGGCCGAGGTGACTCTTTCCTTCGTGGGACTCGGTGTCAGCGAGCCTCGTCCGAGCTGGGGCAATATGCTCGCCGACGTCGCACGATCGAGCATGCTCTTCGAGCATCCGTGGCTGGGAGCGCCCGCGTTCCTGCTCGTGGTGGTCACGCTCTTGTACCATCAGATGCTCGGCGGGGGATGGCGCCTCTCGCGTGAGTCTCGGCACGCTGTTTTGAAAAACTAAGGCGTCGTCGTCGGCTGGCCGATGACGATCCGGACCACTTGATAGTCGACCGCGCTCGTATCGACGGCGGTGGCGACGCTCAAGCCGTGCGTTCCGCGAAGTCCATTTCGTGGCGAGACGGTCACGAGCCCGGTCTCGAAGTCGACCACGTAGGGAAGATCCGCGGGCGCGGTGACGGGCACCGGAAGCCCGTTTGCGTTGAGTGACGACTGATCGAGATAAAAAGCGGCGTCGCCTTCCGCGTCCTTCGCGACGAGCTGAAACGTGACCGGTGTGTTCACCGGAGTCCGGATCTCGGGAGTGTCCATGAGAAACGGTGGCGAGTTGACCATGTCAGGAGTCACGTCGACACGGAAGGTTCGTTGGCCCGTCGCACCAGTGGCCGTTCGCGCCGTGACGGTAACGTCGACCGCGCCCGTTGCTCCTTCCGGGGACTTGAGCATCAACACTCCGTTGAACGGATCGATGAACGTCTCGGCGGAGTCGATCACGACGTCTTGAAGCGGTCTCGAGCTCGCGTCGACCGCGACGTGGCTCACCGCTTGACGGACCGCTTCGCCTTCGACGAGGAGTCCGAAAATCGAGTGGTTGAAGTCGAGATGACGCTGAGGCCCCTCGGTAATGAAGAACTGCGAGTCGTTCGTGTCGTCCGCCAATTTCGCCATGGAGAGCAAACCCGTGCGGTTGTGTTGCAAGTCCACATGGAACTTGTCGGCGAACCGACCCAAAGAGGATCCTCCCGTGCCCGTGCCCGTCGGGTCGCCGCCTTGGATCACGAAGCCGTCGATGACGCGATGGAACACGACCCCCTCGTAGAACCCGGCATTCGTCAGCGTCGCGATGCGGTTCGTGACCCGGCGTGCCTGCGTGTCGAACAGCTCGAACACCATGGGCCCAAAGTCTCGCACCCGGAGCCGAAGGCTGCGATTGCCCTCCAGCACTTCGACGGTGACCAACGGATCGCTGCTGACGGCGGAGAAGATCAGAGGCTCTCCGCGCGGAGAGATTCCGTCGAGAGGCACCATGAGCGGCGAGCCGGACAGAAGCGTTACCGGCGGGATGGGCGCGATGCGAGGTTGGGCCACCACGGACGACACGGGCAATACGTACAGGGCCCCCGTAATGATGATGGGCAGTAACCGGTGCGGTGTCGACACTGAATAGCCCTCGTGGGTCGGCAAGATTAGCACAATCGCGCGCACGCGCAACGACCAGCGACTTCGCGAACAGGCGGGACTCACTTCTAATACACTAGAGCGTCATGACACGTTTGAATCCGCAAGCCTTCTCGCTGATGAGTGAGCAGGGAGCGTATGAGGAGCTTCTCGAACAATGGCGCGTCGACTCCCGAGCTCGAAAGATCTGGGCGCGTGACGCGTCGCTCTGGAGTGGAACGGATGAGTCCGATTGGCTGGGATGGTTGGACGTCGTGTCTCGTCAGACCAAGGCGCTCGACGCGCTTCGCGCTTTCCAAGACGACATCGCGCGCGCCGCGTTGACTCACGTAGTGGTGCTCGGCATGGGCGGCTCGAGTCTGTGTCCCGAGGTGCTGGGAAGAACCCTGGGGCCCATCGCGGGACATCCCAAGCTTCTCGTCATCGATTCCACCGTGCCCGGTCAGGTGCTTTCCGTCGAGAATCGACTGGATCTGGCAACCACCTTGTTCATCGTGGCCTCGAAGTCCGGATCGACCGCCGAGCCCGAAGCGCTGGAACGCTACTTCTTCGATCGGGTCTCTGAGCCTTCCCACTTCGTCGCGATCACGGATCCGGGGAGTGGGCTCGACCGGCTCGCCAAAGACAAAGACTACCGTGCGGTTTGGTACGGCGAGCCGGAGATTGGCGGACGATTCTCCGCGCTGTCTCATTTCGGAATGGTGCCCGCGGCGGCGATGGGCGTCGACGTCGAAGATTTCTTGAACCGAGCCGCGCTCATGGTCTCCGCGTGTGGTCCTGAAACGCCGCTCGCAGAAAACCCTGGCGTGAGCTTGGGCCTCGCGCTCGGCGCTTTAGCCGCGAACGGTCGAGACAAGGTGACCTTTCGCACGTCGGCTCCACTCGAACCGCTCGGCGGTTGGCTCGAACAGTTGATCGCGGAGTCGACCGGAAAGAGTGGACAAGGCATTCTTCCCGTCGACCGTGAGCCCGCCGCGCCGGCTCCGAGCTACGGCTCGGATCGCGTTTTCGTAGTGCTTTCGTTACGAGGCAGTCCACCGCCGGTCAGTGTCTCTGGGCACCCGACGATCTCGATCGAGCTCGAAACGGAAGCGGACATCGCTCAAGAGTTCTTCCGGTGGGAGATGGCGACCGCGGTAGCCGGTGCGGTGATGGGCGTCAACCCGTTCGACCAGCCGGATGTCGAAGCGAGCAAAGTGGAGACCCGCTCGCTCTTGAGCCGTCGCGACTCGAGCGAAGATTCGAGCGATGCCGACATGCCGAAATCCGCTGGCGGGTCGGCCGCCCAAGAGGATGATGTCGGGGCACTCGTCGAGACGTTGGCTCCCGGCGACTACTTCGCGATCCTCGCTTATGTCGAGCCTACGGAAGACGTCGACGCGCTCCTCCAGAGTTTTCGTCATCGGGTGGTGTCGGAGCAAGGAGTCGCTACGACACTTGGCTACGGGCCACGGTTCTTGCACTCGACCGGCCAGCTGCACAAAGGGGGGCCCGATTCCGGCGTGTTTCTCCAGATCACGGCGGATGACGCGGTCGATCTCTCCATTCCCGGAAAGCCGTACTCGTTCGGGGAACTGAAGACGTCGCAAGCGCAGGGGGACTTGAGCGTCCTCGAGCGTCTTGGCCGGCGGGTCCTACACGTCCATCTCGAAGCCGATGTCGCCTCCGGGCTTCGCCGTATCCTGCCTCACTCTTGACGCGCTAGCCGCGTTTGGACACAATATCGGACTCAATGGGTCCGATATTGTATGTGCCTAATTCGCGGGGCTTTGTTTCCTTTGACAGCCGCG
>JAJCXL010000562.1 GCA_029263435.1 Acidobacteriota bacterium
GGTAGGCCCTTCCTCAGCAAGGGTCCTCAGCGGGGCAAAGGGGGGCACACTCCCGAGTCATCGATTGTTGGACTATCGCGGAATCCAGGCTTCGTCGACCGCGTGCTCGCTGCTGAGGAGAGGGCGCGCGTCCCATGGCGAGAGCTTAGGAGACCGAGATGCCAAAGAACAAAGACCTCAAAAGAACCGTTCGAAGGCGCATGGCCAAGACCGGCGAGAGTTATACGTCGGCGCGCTCCCACATCACGAAGAAGACGCCGCTCGATGAGCACGATCTCGAGCAAAAGGCCGGGATCCAAAACGCGTCGGTGGAGGCGTCTACCGGCAAGCGGTGGCGCGAATGGGTCGAGATCCTCGACGCCTCCGGTGCCTCTTCGAAGACCCACCGCGATATCGCGAAGTGGGTCCATGAAGTGCAAGGGGTCACCTCCTGGTGGGCACAGTCCGTGACCGTCGGCTACGAGCGCATTCGGGGCCTTCGTGACACCGGCCAACGACGCGGGGGCGGGTTCGATGTCAACAAGAGCAAGACCCTCCCGGTTCCGCTGCGTGAGCTTTACGAGGCGTTCGGTGCGCGGGGCCGAAAACAGTGGCTGGGCGAGGTCGCGTTACGGGTCAAGAAGGCGACGCCCGAAAAGTCGATGAGATGGATTTGGGACGACACAACGCCGGTGGAGATCTATTTCTGGGAGAAAGGGCCGCAAAAGAGCCAAGTCCAGATCCAGCACCGCGAGCTCGAGTCGAAAGCCTCGGCCGACAGAGTCCGTTCGGAGTGGGGGATCAGGCTCGACGCGTTGAGCGCGTCGCTCCCGTCCCATCCAACCACGAGAAAAAAATAGGGCAAGAAAAAGGACCTGGTCCTTTTTTACGTAAATGGTAAAAAAGGACCAGGTCCATTTTGCTCGCGCGCCACAGTCAGGCGACGATCTGAGGAATGGGGACTCCGTGAACGTCGGTCAGGCGCATATCGCGGCCATTGAAGCGAAAGGTGAGTCTTTCGTGATCCATCCCGAGCAGGTGGAGGAGCGTCGCATGTAGGTCATGGACCGAGATCGGCTGCTCGAGCGCTTTGTAGCCGAACGCGTCGCTCTGGCCTATCGCCTGGCCGCCGCGGATCCCCGCGCCTGCCATCCACGCCGTCATCGTGCCCGGATTGTGATCGCGCCCAACGCCTCGCTGAGAGATAGGCATGCGTCCGAACTCGCCGTGCCACAGCACGACGGTCGAATCGAGCAAACCTCGCCCGGCGAGATCCGTGAGGAGGCCGGCGATGGGTACGTCGGACTCGGCCGCATGGAGCGAATGGTTCTCTTTCAAGTTGCTGTGTGCGTCCCACGTATCGGTATTCTGGTTTCCCATGCCGCCGTGAAAGAGCTGAACGAAGCGCACGCCTCGCTCGACGAGGCGCCGCGCTAGAAGACATTGTCGGCCGAACGGCTCGGTGAGTGGCTCGTCGAGCCCGTAGAGCTTCCGGGTCGCAGGCGATTCGGTGGACAAGTCGACCGCTTCCGGAGCGCACCCTTGCATGCGATAGGCGAGCTCGTAGGACGAGATCCGTGCGGCGAGCTCGGAGCTTCCCGGAAATCGCTCCGCGTCGAGGGCGTTGAGCTTAGCGAGTGTGTCCAAGCGCGCCCTCTGAGCTTCCGCGCTCATCGAGGCCGGCGGCTCCAAATCGACGATCGGATCCCCGCTGGCCCGAAACAGCGTCCCTTGATAGCTCGCGGGAAGAAATCCCGCCGCCCAATCATTGGGCCCGCCCAACGGTCCACCCCGGTGATCGTTCATGACGACGAACGCGGGCAGGCTCGAAGCCTCCGACCCGAGCCCGTAGGTCACCCAAGCGCCGACGCTTGGGTATCCCATTCGGATCTGTCCGGTCTGCATTTCGTAAGTCGCTTGCACGTGATCGTTCGAGCGGCCGTAAACCGAGCGTAAGAATGCGATCTCGTCGACGTGCTTGGCGAGCTGGGGGAAAATCTCGGAGACCGGTAGCCCGCTCTGGCCGTAGCGCTTGAACGAGAACGGACTCGGCATGAGAGGACCGGGAAAGCCTTGGCGGACGACGATGTTCTCTCCGATCTTGTCGCTGAGAGGCTCGCCGGCGTGTTTGTCGAGAAGCGGCTTCGGATCGAACGTGTCTAGATGGCTGACGCCGCCGCTCATGAACAGTGAGATCACGGCCTTTGCTCTCGGCGGGAAATGGGACGCTTTGGGTGCGAACGGGTTGCCCGCGACTTCGCCGTCACATCCGTCCAACGCGTCTTGGCTCGGCGCTGCGAGGAGGCCGCCGCTTTCGAGCAGATGAAGCAGAGCCACCCCGGCGACCCCGCCTCCGGAGCGGAAGAGGAACTCACGTCGAGGCCAGAACTTTCTCATCGTCTCACCGCAGGTAGAGAAACTCGTTCAAGTTGAGCAACACGTGAGCGAAGTCGACGAGGGAGCGCTCTTGTACCAGAGACGCAGCGAGACTCGCCTCCTCGGGTGTCGGCCGCCGAGCCACGGCGATCCGATAGCCCATCTCGATCTGACGCGCTCTATCCCGCGGAGCTTCTTGGCTCAGCCTTTCGGCGAACAGCTCCGCCTGGTTGAGCACGAAAGGGTTGTTGAGGAGGGTGAGCGCTTGGGTGGGTACGGTCGAAACGCCTCTCGAAGCCGCAGCGACGTTCTGATCGGGCAAGTCGAAGGTGTCGAAGAACGGAAAGCCGAGAGAACGTCTCCGGTAGACGTAGATGCTTCTGCGCCAGACCTCCGGACCGTCCGGCTGGTTTCGCCACGTGCCGTGGGCTTGTGAGCGCAACACTTCCTCGGGCACGAACGGAAATACCGGCGGCCCACCGACCGTTTTGTCGAGACCTCCACTCGCCATGAGAATGGCGTCTCGAATGATCTCCGCTTCAAGCCTTCGCGACGGGAAATGCCACAGCCACGTGTTGTCGGGGTCGGCGTTTGCAGACGGTGAGGAGCTCGGGTGCGACGACATCTGATAGGCGTCCGACGTCATGATGAGTCGATGCATCTGCTTGATGCTGTAGCCGCGTTTCACGAACTCGACCGCGAGCCAATCCAATAGCTCCGGGTGGGTCGGGCGATCTCCCGCATGGCCGAAATTGTCGAGGGTCGCGACGATGCCCTTGCCGAAGTGATGGTGCCAAATACGATTGACCATCACCCGCGCAGTGAGAGGGTTGTCTGGTGAGGCAAGCCATTCGGCGAGAGCGAGCCTCCGTCCCGACGTCCGCCCGCCGGGCCGCGGCATCGATGTCGGCGGGTCTCCTTCGGTCAGAACGGAAACGAAGCCCGGCGTCATCACCGAGCCTTTGCTGAAAGGATCGCCTCGAACCAAGAAGTGGCTGGGCGGCGTCCGATAAGGTTCGGGTCCTTCATGTAAGAAGCTCCCGGGCTCGTCCGGCAGCGCGCGACACTCGGGGCAGCCGACGATCTCGTCGCCTTCACCCTCGGGCGCGAAGCGATAGTCGCCATCCGTCACGATCTCCGCCATGGGTGGTCTGTCGGGCCTCTCTTTTTCGAGCGCCGCTGACTGGGCTCGAAGCTGCTTTCTCGATGCAGCGTCGGCGGGGCTCAAGGAGCGTTCGAGCTCGGCGCTCGAAACCCCGACGGAGAGTACCTGCACGGCGAGAAGCTCCTCACCTGCGGTGCGTTCATTCGCGGGCTTGAGCACGGCCCGTTTCACGTGCTCGGGAAAATCACTCTCCAGTCGCTCCAGCTTGAGGGCGTCACGATACGGAGCCTCCAGCGCATTCAGACGCTCCGCGAGCTGCGCTTGGCGAGAGTCGATCTCGGCATTGACCCGTCGATAGCGCGCCGCCTCCGCCGGCGGCAACAAGGGATAGTCCGTCTCGACATATCCGAAAATCGACGCTTGGAGCCGGTAGTAGTCTTTCTGCGGGATCGGATCGAACTTGTGATCGTGGCAGCGAGCGCAGTGGACGGTGAGGCCTAACATGCCTCGGCCGAGGGTCGCGATGACGTCGTCGAGATATTCGTGTCGTCTTTCAGGGTTGTCTTTTTCTCGAAACAGGACCCGCGGCCCGGCCCGTAAGAATCCGGTCGCCACCCGAGTCTCGTCAGTGGCGTGGTCGAGCTCGTCTCCGGCTACCTGTTCTCGGAGGAATTGGCTGTAGGGTTTGTCTTTATTGAACGCGTCAATCACGTAGTCGCGGTAGCGCCACGCGTTGGGACGATCGAAGTCGTGCTCGAAACCACTCGAGTCCGCGTAGCGAGCGACATCGAGCCAATGGCGCCCCCACCGCTCACCGTAGTGCGGCGAGCGAAGGAGCTCTTCAATCAGTTTTTCCCACGCGCCCCGCTCCGTGTCCGACACGAACGCGTCGACTTGCGCCGGCGTCGGAGGCAGCCCGATCAGATCCAGATAGGCGCGGCGAACGAGGGTGGTTCGGCTCGCGCGTTCCACGGCACGGACCCCTCGATCGCGTCGAGCTCGTTCGAGGAAACGATCGATCGGGTGCGGACGTTCGGGATCCGCCGGGGGCGGCGTCTGGGATGGTTTTCTGAACGCCCAGAAATCCCGTGCACCTTCGGGCAGCGTGCCATCTTCGAGAGCGCTCAACGCATCGGCTGCAGAGCTCGCGGCGAGAGAGCCCCAGTGTGCCCCGTCGTCGATCCACGTGCGGAGCGCGTCGATCTCATCGTCCGTGATCGGCTCGCCTTCCATCGGCATGACGGGCTCGTCGAGGCCCGCGACGTGACGGAAGAGAGGACTG
>JAJCXL010000563.1 GCA_029263435.1 Acidobacteriota bacterium
GTCCGAGGGCAATCCGCAGTTTCACCAGCAGATGGTCTATGCGGTCTCGATGAAGACCATCGAGCACTTCGAGCGCGCTCTCGGAAGGCCCGTTCTTTGGCGGCCGAAGCCCAACCCGCGCAATCCGCACGATGACAAGCACTTCGTGAGGCGTTTGGTCGTGCGGCCTCACGCGATGGAAGAAGCGAACGCCTATTACAGTCCTCAGAAAGTAGCGCTTCAGTTCGGCTATTTCGGCGCGCGCGAAGGTTCGGGTCACATTCCCGGAAGCCCGATCTATACATGCCTGTCGCACGACATCGTCGCGCATGAGACGACGCATGCGATTCTCGACGGGTTGCACCGACGCTTCAACGAGCCGAGCAACCTGGATGTATTGGCGCTCCACGAAGGCTTCGCGGACATCGTCGCTTTGTTGCAGCACTTCACCATCCCGGCGCTGCTGTCCCATCAAATTGCGCGGACCCGCGGAGACCTGGAAGCCGAATCCTTGTTGGGAGAGCTGGCCGTGCAGTTCGGACGCACCTCGAGTGGCCGTTCTGCCCTTCGAAGTGCCATCGGCTCCGTCGAGAACGGAACGTGGATTCGAATGCGGCCCGATCCCGGCGAGCTCGCCCGGCGGGTGACGCCGCACGCCAGAGGCGCGATCCTGGTCGCGGCGGTGTTCGACGCTCTAGTGGCGATCTACAAGACGCGCATCGCGGACCTGCTGAGGATCTACACCGGCGGCACGGGGGTGCTCCCGAGCGGCATGATTCATCCCGACCTGGTGGGACGGCTCGCGAGCGAGGCGGCCAAGGCCTCGAATCACGTGTTGAGCATGTGCATTCGGGCACTCGACTATTTGCCCCCGGTGGACGTCACGTTCTTCGATTTCCTCCGCGCACTGATCACGGCGGATTTCGAGATGGTCAACGATGATCGTCACAACTACCGCGTCGCTTTCGTCGAAGCTTTCGGGCGACGCGGGATCTTTCCCGGTGACCATGACGAGAACACGCGTGACGGCGCGCAATCCTTGTCCGCGGACACGTTGCGCTGGCCTGGATTCGCCCGGAAACGAGCGAGCTCCGACGTCGTGTGGAGATATGCCGACATCGTCTCCCAGTTAAAGCGCTACGCGGAAGAGTGCTTGTACATTAGAGATCGCGAGCAGTTATTCACCGACACCCGTCTGCGAAGAGAGTCGCTTCACGCGGAGCTGAAAAAAGCGTTCGCCGCTTCACCCGCTTTCCAACAGTCGCTCGGCCTGGAGCCGGGAAGCTTCGAGGTCCACGCCTTGAGAAGCTCCATGCGCACCCGGATCGACGGCACTGCCGCTCCCCAGGTCTTCGTCTCTCTCACCCAATCGCGGCTCGTCCGGAGCGACGACCGGTCGGGTCTACCGCGTCATCGTATCCGAGGTGGCTCCACGCTCGTCGTTGACTTGACGCAAACCGACTTGCCGAAGTACCGGATCGTCAAAGACATTCGCAACAAGTCGCGGCAAAGAGCGGCGGAGCAATTCATCCGCCACGTTGAAGCGGACCCGCTGCGTCGACTCTTCTTTTCGACCGAGCGCGAGGAGCCTTTCGCGGCGCTGCACGAGCTCGCCGACGAAGGGGTCTGACTCGCGGACCATTCTGCCGGGCCGCGGCCGTCTAAGGTTTCGACCACGGATGGGAGACTTCAGATGAACGAGAGCTTCAATCTTCGCGTGACCCAAAATGGACGACCCCTCACGCTCACGGAGTCCGACGATGGCTCGGGACTCATCATCGACGGGGAGACCGACGCGTTCCCCCGAAGGTTCTACCTAGAGTTCGACTCGCCGAGCTCGGTCACCCGGTTTCGGATGCGGGCCGTGCAACGGCTCAACGGCTGGCACCCATGGGAGTTCAAGCTACAGCGAGCGATGACGGATGACGGGTGCGTGTCGTTTCGTGGGGTGAACCCTTTCGCCCTTCCACCGGGGCACTATTGGATCCGACCTTCGATCGAGGACCTCATTCTCGAGAAAGGAAAACGTATCAAGGTACGCATCCACGAAGGCGAGGAGACGCCGGTCGAGATCCGAGCCACCATCGACCCGCGCCGCGCCGCGCTCACGAAACGGGTTCCCGAATGGGACAAAGACATGCGCCGGGTCGCGAAAGCTTCCACCCTCGACGACAAACCCGTCTGGCGCTGGCTCGACGACAGCAATGTGCGAGAGCGGCGCAAAGCGTGTCTGTTGAACATCCTCGCAGGCCTTCGCGGGACGAGCTTCGAAGGCCATCCGCTGCTTTCGGCGATCGATGATGTCTTCTTCGCGGGCGTCGATCGGGTCTACACCCGTGCGAGCGCCGATCTCTACCGCGTGGTCGTTGCTCTTGCCAACGATCCGAAACGAAGGTTCTATGCTGAGGGAGCGCCCCGTTCAGCCATCCACCAAAAGCTCCTCGAACGCGCGTCGGAACGCTTCGGGGTGAACCCCAAAGACTTCACCCTCGAAAGCTATCGCTCCGAGGGCGGACCGAGCGCTCAAATCGTATTCGGGATCGAAAAGCACGTCTCTAGTCGGCACTTGGTGGAGATCGATGTCGACCTTGGAAACCCGCTCCAAGACGTACGTGGGTTCGTCGTCCATTTGGGCGAGCTTCTCGATGCCGGTCGCACCGATCACCTCGAGCTGCGAAAGAGCCTGGCGAAACGAAAGGAGATCAAGCCGTTTCTGTACTACGAGGTCCGAAAGAGCTAAGACGAAGATTCCGGCTCTTCGATCTCGAAATGCTCTTCGCCCGAGCGCGTGTTGAGACAGGAAACGAGAGTGGTCGCGTCCATCGAACCGGAACGTCGACGCGAGCCCAGGGAATAGCTCTCCTCGAAGCAGCCTTCATAGTGCGTCTCGACCGCCTGAGCGCAGGAGGCATCGTCCTCGCAGATCTCGATGAGCTGTGCCCGCACTTCCGCTTCGGTCTGGCTTCGATTGTAGAACCGAAACCCGATCAATGCTCCAGCGATCGCTACCCCAGACAACAATCTTCCAGCTTTCATTGCTTGACTGACTCCTTTCGGACCGAGAGGAAATCTCTTTCGCGCTCGCTCCGAACGGTTGTGCTGGGGGTGTTGTTCTAGGGTCGCACGCCATCGATGAGGTTTCAACCGTTGACTCAGTCTTCCCCGGCCCGCTACATTCCCCCCGATGCCAACCGCGATCGTCACCGGTGCCGGTTCTGGGATCGGCCGCGCCGCCGCAGAGGCTCTTCTGGACGAGGGCTACCAGGTAGCGCTCGCGGGACGAAGAGCCGCCCGCCTGGAGTGGGCGAAGGCGCGGGACTCCGCTCTCCTCGTTCCGACGGATGTTCGGAACATCGAAAGCGTTCGCGCGTTGTTCGCGGAGACCCGAAATGCATTCGGCCGACTCGATCTCCTGTTCAATAACGCCGGCATCTTCACTCGATCGGTATCTCTCGACGAGGTCCCGCTCGACGACTGGCGAGACGCCGTCGACACCAACTTGACCGGCGCGTTCTTGTGCACCCAGGAAGCCTTCAAGCTCATGAAAGCGCAACGGCCGAAGGGCGGGCGGATCCTCAACAACGGATCGATCTCGGCGCATACGCCGCGGCCCATGTCCGCACCGTACACCGCCACCAAGCATGCCATCACCGGCCTCACGAAGTCGACGTCGCTCGACGGACGGCCACATGACATCGCGTGCGGTCAGATCGATATCGGTAACGCGGCTACGGAGATGACGTCGAAGATGTCGGAGGGCGTCGCTCAAGCGGACGGCTCGCGCGCGCCCGAGCCGACCTTCGACGTGAGCCACGTGGCTCGGGCGGTGGTCTACATGGCGAGTCTGCCGCTCGACGCGAACGTACAGTTCATGACGGTCATGGCCACGAAGATGCCTTTCGTCGGACGCGGGTAGGTTTGAGTTGGGCAGGAAAACCGAAGACAATCCACGTCCGGAGGAACGAGCCACATGATCCAGCTCATCGCAGCCGCTCTAGTTGTGCTCACGTCGAGCGCGGCCGTCGCGCAGACCCCGTCGGACGTGGTCACGGCCGAAACGATCGCGTCATGGATGAAAGAGCTATCGAACTGGGGGCGCTGGGGCGCCGATGACCAGCTCGGCACGGTGAACCTCATCACACCGAACAAGCGCAAAGCCGCTTTGACGCTCGTGAAAGACGGGGTGTCGGTGTCTCTCGCGAGAGACGTGGAGAAAGCCGAATCCGCCGATAACCCTAATCCGTTCGACCATGAGATGCTCAACCCGGGGATGGATCGCTACGCGGTCAGCTACCACGGCTTCGCCCACACGCACCTGGATTCGCTCTGTCATTTCGCTTACGAGGACGTCATGTATAACGGCGTGTCGCGCGACACGTCCACCGACGCCGGCTGTCAGAAGCTCTCGGTACACAACATGAAAGACGGCATCATGACCCGGGGCGTGCTCGTCGATCTCGCGTGGCTAAAGGGGATCGACTACCTCGAGCCCGACACCGTGATCTACCCGGAGGACCTCGACGCGTGGGAGAAGAAAGCCGGAGTCGAGCTCGAGAGTGGAGACGCCGTGTTTTTTCGCACCGGCCGGTGGGCCCGACGAGACGCCGTGGGTGTTTGGGACATCGGTAGTCGAGGCGCCGGCCTTCACGCATCGTGCGCCGCGTGGCTCAAGGCTCGTGACGTCGCCCTCGTCGGGAGCGATTTCGGAACCGATGTGCAGCCTTCCGGCATCGAAGGCGTGCGTTTCCCACTGCATTCACTTCTCATCGCGGCGATGGGGACGCCGCTGTTCGACAACGCAGACCTCGAAGCGCTCACGAAAGCCGCGCAGGAGCGAGGTCGGTGGGTGTTTCTCTTCACCGCGGCCCCGCTCGCGGTTCCGGGCGGTACCGGATCGCCCCTCAACCCAATCGGGACGTTTTGATGCTCGCACTGTGGATCGCTACCCTGCTCTCTAGCTCCGTTGTCTCCCTACAAGAAGTGTCTGCGACCGAGGCATGGATTCAACTTCCCGATGCGGGTGAGACGACCGCCCTGGCCTACGTCGTCGTGAAGAATCCGACCATGTACGACGTCTACGTGGTGAAGGCCGCGTCGTCGGACGTCGCAGAGGAGATCGAGCTCCGAAACGGCGAGAGTGTGGTCAAGGACATCACGGTCTCGGCCTATGGTTCACGGAGGATGAAGCCGGACGGCTTTCATCTCGCGCTCAAAGAACTGAAACGCACTCTCGAGGACGGCGACAGCATTCCCTTGACGTTGACGACCGATGGGAACGTGAAGCTTCGAGTGCAGGCCGTCGTCCGCAAAGAGTGACCCGCGATCGCAGCGGTTAGTGAGTGCGCTCGATCGCTTCGAGCGCCGCGCTCAACTCGCTACCCGATGCGGGTCGCTGATTCGGGTCTTTGTGCAAACAGCGCATGATGAGCTGATCGAGCTCCTCGGGAAGGGAGAGGCGGTCGCGGTCGAGAGGCGCTGGGGTTCCGCGGAGAATGGCGATTCGCTTCTCGATGGCGGAGGTGCCCTGAAACGCGTCTTGTCCGGAGAGCATCCGATAGAGCACGCAGCCGAACGAAAAGACATCGGCACGCGCGTCGACCTTCTTCCCTTCGGCTTGTTCAGGAGACATGAAGCCCGCCGTCCCCAGAATGTCGCCTGATTTCGTCAGAGAGTCGCCCTTCGTCTCGCTTTGGTCCAGCGCCTCTAAGAGCTTCGCGATCCCGAAATCCAGAATCTTCACGACGCCGGAGCGATTGAGAATGATGTTGTCCGGCTTGATATCACGGTGCACGATGCTTCGCTCGTGCGCGCAAGACAGGCCCTTCGCCACCTGGCCCGCGACTTTTAGCGACATGTGCAAGTCGAGCCTCCGACCTCTCTCGAGGATCCGATCCAACGTCTTTCCGTCGAGAAACTCCATGACGATGATCGGGGCCCCTTTGTGCTCGATGAGCTCGATGAAACGCACGATATTGGGATGCTCGAGCGCGGCCGCGGCTTTCGCCTCTCGCCTCAACCGGCGCAGCTCGCCTTCGGTCGCGAAAGGGCGAAGCAAACGCTTGACGGCGAAGGGCTCGCCCTCAGGGTCGACGACCTGATAGACCTCACCCATCCCACCCGCGCCCAACCGCTTGACGATGCGGTAGCGGCCGATCGTTTCCGGGGGCGGCGGGCTCTTCGAGAGAGCCGTCAGCGCTAGCGGCGCGACGGGTTGCTCGAGATAGTCGTCGTCATAGGCCGAGAGCAGCGAGCGCACTTCTGCCAACAGCTCCGGGTCATGGCGGCACAGCCGCTGCAGGAATCCCTGCCTCTTGTCAGGTTTTTGTGTGAGCACCGCGTCGAGCGCGCTCTTCGTTTCTTCCCACCGGTCGACGTTCATTAGCCGCATACGGCTTCGATCATCGAAGCGTAGGCCTGGCTCACGGTCGTCATCTCATCTATAGAGACACCCAGATAATGATCCGCACCGTCTCCTCGTGCGCCCGGACCGTAGATACAACACGGAATACCCGCGGGGGCGAGATGCGAAGCGTCGGTGCCGCCATAAGCGTTCGGCAGCTTGACGCCGAGCTGAGGCTCCAAGCCCCGAGCTTGGGTGACTTTCTCCTTCAGCAGCTGGATCATCGGGTGAGAGGCGTCGATCGAAAAAGGCATCATCACCTCTCGCAGCATTCTTCGGTCGGGACGCAGGGGATACTCGATCTCGAAGACGAGCTCGGGGTCCGAGGCCTTCAGGGTCTCGAGACGAGCCCGCAGATCGGTGACGACCGTCTCCGGAGTCATACCGGGAGTGAAGCGGATGTCCGCATAGATCGAGCAGAAGTCAGGCACGTTGTTGGGACCGCGAAGCTCGACTTCGCGCCCGCGGCCACCGAGGATGCTGCCGACGTTCACGAGCGGAAGCGCGGGGAGGTCCGGGTCGCGAGGCCCGGTGATCTCCAGCGTCTCCATCGCCTGAGCGACTTTTCCTGCCTTGAGGATGGCGTTGACCCCTCGTTGTTTCGTCGAGATGTGAGTCGTCTTTCCGAGAACGTGTACCGCGAGCTGGACCACTCCAGCGTGTTTGGTTCGGATGAAATCGGCGCCGGAAGGCTCTCCCACGATGGCGAAGTCCGTGCGCAAGCCTGTCTTCAGCAGATGGACCGTTCCGGGCCCGCCCTGAAGCTCACCCACCACCGCGGCCACGACGACGTCGCCTCGGAGCGCTCCCGCTTGTCGTTTCGCTTCCAGGGCCGCGTGCACCATCGCGGCGACGCCGCCTTTCATGTTGCCCAGCCCCGCACCCCATAACACGTCGCCGGACACTTCCGGCTGCCAGGGATCGTGGGTGACCCCATCGGGGATGGGGTCGATGTCGATGTGGCCGTTGAGCATCAAGCTCTTTCCACCACCGGTTCCGCGCAGACGCGCGATGGTTTGAAAACGACCCGGATCGACTTCCTGAAGCTCGGACTCGAAGCCGGCGCGCTCGAACATCTCGTGGAGGAACTCCGCGCAGGCGGTCTCTTCGGTCGTGAAGCTCGGGATCTTGGCGAGTTCTTTCGCGAGATCGATGAGCGCGTCACGATCGACGCGGATACCGCTGCTCTTGGGCTGAGCGGCGTGCGCACTCGAAGCCAGAATAGAGCCGAGACCTACGCCACCCGACAGGGCGCCTTCGAGAAAAGTTCTTCGCTTCATCGGTCAACCTCGTCGGCACCCCAAGCCAGAGTGTGGTGCGTGCCGTTTCGGGAAAGTATATCCGCTCCGGCGCTCAGGGATTCGTCGATCCGAGAGACTTCACCATGGGCTACTCGGTGCGTAGCACCTCATTTGGATCGAGAGAGGTCGCACGGCGCACGGGAATCCACGCGGCGAGCGCTCCGACGATCCCGAGGGGCAACACAGAGCCCACGATCGCATAGGGATCGAGCAGGTCGACGAAGATGAGCCCCGATACCCAGCGTGACGCGGCATAGGCAACGGGCACGCCCGCGACGACTCCGATGAGGTAGTGTCTTCCGCTATCGAGGAGAACCAACCCGGCGATGTCGAACCGCTCGGCGCCCATCGCAACCCGGATGCAGAGTTCGCGGGTACGGCGCGTGACGTCGTAGGAGATCACGCCGTAGATTCCAACCGCGCTAAGGATCAAGGCGATCGTCGCGAAAAGTCCGAGAAACGCGGCGGCCAAGCGCGGCCCCCACAAGGAGCGGTTCAAGACTTGTGAGACCGTTTGCGCGCTCACGATGGGAAGACCGGGCTCGAGACGGCGCGTCTCTGAAACCGCGGCGCTCAGCACGGAGTCCGGCTCGCCGGAAGTGCGGATGGCGAACGTTAGAAGCCCTTCATAATCGTCGGACAAGGGCATATAGACATAGCCCTCGTTTGTCTCCGTGAGGCGACGGTACTTCGCGCTCTCGACGACGCCGACGATCTCCAGCGACGCACGACCTTCGAGATCGAAGAGGACGAGTGAACGCCCGAGAGCGCTTTGACCCGGCCAGAGACGCTGGGAAAGCTCTTGATTGAGGATGGCGACTCGGGGAGGTTGGCGCAGTTCGTCCAGGGTGAAGGCCCGGCCTTCGACGAATGCAAGACCCATTGCATCGAAGAAAGCGGCATCCACTCGATCCGTATAAGGAGAAATCCGCGCATCGGGATCGGCCGCGCTCTCCGAAGGTGCCATCGGACGGCTCCATCCTCCATCCATCGGCTCGCGGGGCGACACGCCGACACGCTCGACGCCGGGAAGTGCGCTGAGTGAGCGAACTAGGCGTTCGCGAACGGGCGTTCGCGCGTTGCTTGGGGTTCCGGTCGTGCTCAGATCCACGCGAAGGAACGCGAGTTGCTGGCGTTCGAAACCGGGGTCGAGCTCACGGATCTCGCTGAGGCTTCGCAGAAACAGTGCTCCGCCGAGCAGAGCAACGAAGGAGAGCGCGAGCTGGGTCACCAGGAGCACGTTTCTCAAGCCGAATCGACGCGCCTCACCGCCACCGAGATCGCTTCTGGCCCTGAGAGCGTCGGAGCTGTCTCCCTGGAGTGCGGTAAGGACCGGGAACAGGCCTAGCACTAGACCCATCAGAACCGAGAGTGCGAAGGCCACCGCGAACACGAGCGGATCGAGCTCTACGGGCAATTGGTACGGGCCTGCGGTCGGCGACGGGATGTAGGCTATCACTCGGCTCAGCGCCTGTTGGGTTAGCCAGACGAAACCGATCCCGGTGCAGCCGCCGAGACCCGAAAGAACGATGCACTCGACGAAGAGCCGGGTGGCGAGCCCGCCGCGACTGACGCCCAGCGCGAGACGGATGGCCACTTCTCGACGACGCTCACGGGTACGCAGAAGGAGGAGGTTCGCGACGTTCGTGGCGGCGATGAGCAGCGTCAACGCAACCGCGGCAGCTAGGAGAACGACGCCGTTGCGGACGAATGGGCGCGCCCAGGGAAAGATAGTCGCCTCGGCGATCGGGAGCGCTTGAACGCCCCGGTTCTCGTTGAACTCGGGATGGTCACGCTCGAGGCGACGGCCGATGCTCGAGAGCTCCGCGCGCACCTGCGACATTTGGGCGCCCGCCCGCAATCTACCGATACCGTACACGATGACGCCGCGGCGGCTCTCGTACCAGCCCCAGGCGGATTCCGGATAAATCTGGCGGTAAACGCCGAAAGGAATCCACAGCTCGACTTGAAGGCCCACGTTCAGGCCGGTGAATGCCGGGCCGGTGACGCCGACGATGGTGAAGGGCTGTCCGTTGATGCGAAGCGCGCGGCCAACCGCCGCCGGGTCGCCTTCAAGATAGTTCTGCCAGAAGTGGTGGCTGATGACGACTTCGAGGGGCGCTCCTAAAACGTTGTCGGCCGCAGGAGAGAAGCTCGGCCCGCGTGCGGGTGAAACTCCCAGGGTCTGGAAATAGTTGCCGGACACGAGCTGCGCGGGGACCCGCGAGGTGCCCCGCGGGGTCTCGACGGCCAAGGATTCCCACTCGTAGCCCGCGACTGGTTCGAGCGTTTGGCTTTGTTGACGAAGGTCCAGCCAGTTCAGGAATGAGAGAGGTGTGCCCACGCCGAGGTCCGGTTGGGTCGAGTAGAGGGCGACGACTCTTCCCGGATCCTCGATCGGAAGAGGGCGGGTGAAAAGGGCGTGGGCGAGGTTCAATATGGCGGTGTTGGATCCGATGGCAATTCCGAGAGATAAGACCACCACCGCCGAGAATAACGGCGTGCGTCGGATGCCTCGGAGGGCGAACTGCAGGTCGCGTCCGAGCTGGTCGATGACGCGCAGGCCCAGCGCATCGCGGCACTGCTCCTTGAGCTCTTCGACGCCTCCTAATGTGATGCATGCTTTCTTACGGGCTTCGGCAGGGCTCAGTCCGCTTCGCAATTGATCGTCCACGAGCATCTCGAGGTGGCTTCGGAGCTCCTCGTCCAGCTCGCGTTCGCGCTCCCTTCGATCTCGTCCGAGCGAACCGAGCAAACGGTGGAGCCAGACGCGAAGGCCCCTCACGACGAGTCTCCGGGAACGAGGAATCGACCGAGGAGCTCCACTGTCCGTTCCCAGTCTTGGGTCTGGGCAGCCAAGCGTTTACGACCCGCGGGTGTGAGCTCGTAGAACTTCGCTCGCCGATTGTTGAGGGATAGTCCCCATTCCGCCGACACGTAGCCCTGTTGGAAAAGCTTGATCAAGGCCGGGTACAACGTGCCGTAGTTGAGAGAAAGAGTCCCGCCGCTCGTTTGCTCGATGCGTCGCGCGATTCCGTATCCATGTTGAGGGCCCATCGTCTCGAGCGTCTTGAGCACCATCAACGCCAAAGTGCCTTGCAGGATGTCGTTCTTGCTCATGGTCGCGTCTCGCCAAACGTCACCAATCTTGCCCTACTTCCTATTGGAATACAATAGGACCCGATCGGAAGCCGGCTGAACGTTCTAGCGATTAGGGGTTGAGCTCAGTCGCCGAAAGAAATGCCGAGATCTCTGGCGGCGCGGACGACATCACTCCCCTTCGGCACTCGCTTGATGTGTGCGACTGCCTTTTCGAGAGGCACGAGCTGAATCGACGGGGGGCGCAAAGCGACCATTCGGCCCCACTTTCCTTCGATGGCCGCCCGCACGGCCGACGAGCCGAAGCGGGTGCCGAGGAGTCGGTCAAAATTCGTGGGACGGCCGCCGCGTTGAAGATGCCCGAGGACGATGGCGCGCGTTTCGGCACCCGTGACGTCACAGATTCGATCGGAGACGATCTCGCCGATCCCACCGAGGCGGGCCTCACGACCCGCTTCGGCGGCCGCCTGAAACTTCTGAACCCCGCCTTTGGGAACGGCACCTTCGGAGGTCACGACGATACTGAACCGTCGGCCGCGACGGGCGCGGTCGCGGATCTTGGCGCAGACCTTGTCGATATCGAACGGGATCTCCGGGATCAAGATGACATCCGCACCTCCGGCGATGCCGGCATGGAGTGCGATCCAGCCGACGTTGCGGCCCATCACTTCGAGGACCATCACCCGCCGGTGACTGAACGCCGTCGTGTGCAACCGGTCGAGTGCTTCGGTGGCAATACTGACCGCGGTGTCGAAGCCGAAAGTGATCTGGGTCGCCGCGACGTCGTTATCGATGGTCTTCGGTACTCCGACGACGGGGATGCCGAGCCGTTGAAACCGGAGTCCTATCTTCAGCGTTCCATCGCCACCGATGATGACGAGCCCCTCGAGGCCGAGCTTCTTGAAGTTGCGAACCACCTCGCCGGATCGGTCGGCATACTCCGTCCCCTTCGACGTTCGTTTCGGAAAGTTGAACGGGTCGCCGTGATTCGTGGTGCCGAGAATGGTGCCGCCGGTGTGCAAGATGCCGCGGACATCGACCGGACGCAAGACCCGACTCCTCTTGATATTGAGAAGGCCGCCGAAGCTCTCTTGAATACCGACGCTCTCCCATCCGAGCGAGTCCGCGGTTCGTACCGCGGCGCGGATGACGGCATTCAGACCGGCGCAATCGCCCCCTCCGGTGAGAATGCCGAGTCTCTTCTTCTTTTTCACGAACGCTCCTTCAAAACTCTGTCAACACCCGAACGACGTAGTCTATGTCCTCGTTCGACAAGGACGGGTAGAGGGGCAGCGAGACCATGCTCTTGGCGGCCGCTTCCGCGTTCGGACAGCTCCCTTCGGCTTGGCCGAGGTGACGGTAGGCCGGCTGCAAGTGCGCCGGGATCGGGTAGTGCACCAAGGCGTCGACGCCGTGGTCTCGTAGGTGAGCCATCACACTCGTCGGCTCGGGCGTGCGAATGACGAACAGGTGGCGCGCGGAGCCCGAAGGGTCCAAGGGCGCAACCGGAGTGAAAGCCGTCGAGGCGAGACCGGCTTCATAGCGTTCGGCGAGCTCTCGTCGCCTTCGGTTCCAAGCTTCCAGATAGGGGAGCTTGGCTCGAAGTACCGCCGCTTGAATCTCGTCCAACCGGCTGTTGACACCGATCTCTTCGTGCACATAGCGGCTGGCCTGCCCACCATTTCTGAGCCGCCGAACGAGAGACGCGATCTCTTCATCGTTCGTGGTGACGATACCCCCGTCACCGAGCCCGCCGAGATTTTTCGTCGGATAGAAGCTGAACGTGCCGGCCGCGCCCCAGCCGCCCAGGGTGGTGCCGTGATGCGTTGCTCCATGCGCCTGACAGGCATCTTCGATGACGAGGAGCTCTCGCTCCCGGGCCATGCGATCGAGCGCTTCGATGTCGCAGCCGCTGCCGTAAAGGTGGACCGGCACCATCGCCTTGGTGCGAGGCGTGATCTTCCGCTCGACGCTCTCGGCCGAGAGAGTCAAGGAGTTGGGCTCGACATCCGCGAAGACCGGGCGCGCGCCGGTACGGCTGATCGCCAAGGCGGTGAATGTCGCGGTCAAAGGCGACGTAACGACCTCGTCGCCGGCAGAGACGCCGGTGGCGATGAGAGCCAGGCTTATCGCATCCGTGCCCGAAGCGGTACCGACCGCGTGGCGGGTGCCTATCGTCTCCGCGAACTCTTTCTCGAACGCCTCGACCTCCGGGCCGAGCACGTACCAGCCGGAGCTCACCACCCGGCTGAGACTGTTGGCGACCTCTTCCGACAAGCCGGTCTCGACGAGCGAGAGATCGTTGAACCGGATCGCTCGCGAGGTCAACTCAGGTAGCGCTCGATGTTTTCCCGATAGAAGGCGAAGGTTCTCGAGAGCCCTTCCGTTAGCGGCGTTGTCGGAGTCCAGCCGAGCGTTGCCTCGATCTTGGAGAAATCGGTGTAGAAGTCTCCGATGTCGATCTTGCGGCGCGCTTCCGGGAAGGCAACGATGCGATAGTTGGGCGCTTCTCCGGAGACTTCGTACAACAACTCGACGAACCGTTTGAGGCTCGTCGGAGACTTCGCGCCGAGATTGAATGCCTGCCCACAGGCGACGTCCGAGGCCGCCGCGAGGAGGAACGCTTCAACGACGTCGTCGACATAGTTGAAATCCCGTTTCTGCTCGCCATCGCCGAACAACAGGATCTCTTCTCCTTGAACGACCTGGCGGATGAACCACCCGGCAAAGCCCTGACGATTGTGCTTCATCAACTGTCGCGGCCCGTAAGTATTCGTCAACCGGAGAGACGTCGTCCTCAGTCCGTAGACGTCGTAATAAATCTGGTGATACATCTCACCGCTCGCCTTGTTGATGCCGTTGACGTCGGTGGGATGGATGGGGTGCTCTTCGGTCGCAGGCAGCTCCACCGGTTTCCCGTAAATCTGTCGAGTGCTCGCGTTGACGATGCGAACATCCGGATTGATGTAGCGGCACGCTTCGAGGATGGAGAGTTGGCTTCGACAGTTAATCTCGAGATCCGTCATCGGATCTTCCATGCTGTCGATGTGACTCACTTGCCCGGCCAGGTTGAAGAGGAAGTCTTGACCCTTGACGAGGTAGCGCAGCCCGTTCGGATCGCGAACGTCCGCGATGTTGACGGTCAGCTTGGACGCCACCTGCTCGACGTTGAACAGATTGCCCCCGTAGTCGGGAATGAGAGAATCCACCAACAAGACGTGGGCACCGAGATCGACCAGCCGGATGGCGAGATTGCTCCCGATGAAGCCTAGTCCTCCAGTGATGAGGACGTTCTTGCCCGCGAACGTCTTTCCGATCGTTTCCATCGACGGTAAGCTCGCCTCGGCACTCACGGCGGAAGCCCTCTATCGAACCACGGTCTCGGTGTCGTGAGAGGCGGTGGTCTTCGGATCGGGCGCGCTCAGGTGCACTTTTCGCACCGCCAAGTCGAGCCACAGTCGGCTGAGATCCATCAGGGTGCGAGCGATGCGCGGGAAGTTGAAGAACTGACTCTTTCCGTAGGCCCGATGAAAGTGATGCACCGGGACCTCCTGAATACGGAAGCCGTGGTCTTGCACCTTCTTCATCAGCTCGACGCAGATGACGCCGCTGTCCTTGGTGAGCTCGACTTTGTCGAAGATGGCACGTCGGAACAGCCGAAAATCGCAATCGACGTCAGAGAGTTTCAGTCCAAACGCTAACCGGACGGACCAATGGTACAGACGGCCGATGATGACCCGATGGAAAGGATCCGAGCGGCCAATCTTTACGCCGTTGACGAAGTCACTCGACGCCTCCCACGCATCGAAGAGCCGCGTCATCTCTCGAGGGTCGTACTGCGCGTCACCGTCCGTGTAGAAAATGAGATCCTTGGTCGCGGAGTCGAACCCGGAGCGGAGCGCGCCGCCATAGCCGCGATTCTTAGGGTGGGTCACGACCCGAAGCTCGGGAAAGACTTCCTGAAGCTCGCTCAAGACTTCGGCGGTGTGGTCGGAGCTCCCATCGTTCACGACGACGATCTCGAAGTCGTCCACGAGCCCCCGCGCGGAGAGCCGGGCGCCAATGACCATACTCGGGATAGTGCCGGCGTCGTTATACGCTGGAAAGACGACGCTCAAACCGAGTGGGCGTGATTTTTCGGATTGCGGTTGGGACAATCGATTCCTCAGGTTAGAGTCGCTCGACCGGCCAAACTACCACAGGCCATAGGGGGGCGCAATGTTGATACCATCGACATTCCATGACGGGCACCCTCTACGTCGTTGCGACGCCAATCGGCAACTTGAGCGACATCTCCGCCCGAGCGAAAGAAGTGCTCGATACGGTGGCCGTGGCCCTTTGCGAGGACACCCGGCATACGAGAAAACTACTGAGCCACCTCGACATCCACCCGCGCACGTTGTCCTACCATGATCACAACGAGGCCACCCGCACCCCGGAGGTGATCGAAATGCTGATGAGAGGCGACGACGTGGCCCTCGTCTCCGATGCCGGCACTCCGCTCGTCTCCGATCCGGGCTATCGGTTGGTGCGCGCCTGCCGAGAAAATGACATCCCGGTTCGCGCGATTCCCGGCCCGAGCGCCGTCTTGGCCGCGGTCGCCGTCAGCGGTTTACCGAGCACGAGCTTTCTCTTTCTGGGTTTTCTCCCGAGCAAAGGAAAGGCGAGAGCGCTTGCGATCGACGATGTGATCGCCTCTCGCCATCAGGTCGTGCTCTTCGAAGCGCCGACCCGAGTGGCGCGCTTGCTCGAGGCGCTCGCCGAGATCGCACCGGAGCGAGAGGGGTGCGTGTTTCGAGAGATGACCAAGCGCTACGAGGAGCATCGCTGCGGCCGCTTGCGGGATCTCGCCCAGTGGGCGACATCGAAAGCCTTCAAGGGGGAGATCACGCTCGTCATCGGTCCAAAGACGACGAAGACGCCGATGCTGGCGGATGACGCCCTGAGGCCGGCGTTCGATGCTCTCAAGAGCGATGGGCACTCCGCTCGCGAAGCCTCGAAACGGCTGGCAAAGCAAAGCGCGCTCACAGCCCGTGAAATCTATCATCGCTTTGGCCGGTGATCGTTTGACCTGGGCGTCAAAGTGATTCATAATTTTGCTATTCCAAAGCTATAAGTAATCCCGATTTGAGCCCTCAATTCGATTCCTTCGGGGGCTTCCTGTCGGTCTCACTCAACCGAGACTAGGAGGTCGAACTTGGCAACGAAAGCGACGCGTCCCAAAGGGGCCAAACCGAAGAGCGGACGCGATTCCGGCGAGCACTACAAAAAGGCCCTCGAGGCCTTCGAGCGAGCCGTTAAAGCAATGTACAAGGGCGATGCCGCCAAAGCGCACGAACAGTTCGTCGCGCTGATCAAGAGCTATCCGGAAGAGAAGGAACTACTCGACCGGGCGCGAAGCTACGCCATTGCTTGCGAGCAAAAGACAGCGCCTCAGCGTCGACTCAAGACTGCGGAAGAGCACATGACGGCCGGCGTCGCCTCTCTCAACGACGAAGATTTAGAGCAGGCCATCAAACACTTATCCAAGGCGGCAGAGCTCGAGCCTTCGAACGCTCACGTGCACTACTGTCTCGCTGCAGCCCATGCAGCTTCTGGTGATGCCAAGCAAACCGCGAAGCATCTCACCCAAGCCATCAGCGGAGACCCCTCGACCCGCATTCACGCGAGAGCCGACGAAGATTTCGCGAGCGTGCGCAACTCCGATGAGGTCGCGCCGCTACTCGTCGGAGCTTAGCTCCGGCGCGAAGTGATCTACGGCCTCAGGGTCTTTGCCATCGGTGGGGGCACCGGACTATCCACGCTGCTCTCCGGATTGAAACGGTTCATCGACCCCCCTCCGCCAGGTGAGGGAGATCAAGTCTATTTCGCGGATCTAGCTGCGTTCGTAACCGTCACGGACGATGGTGGCAGCTCGGGACGACTCCGGGACGAGTTTCAAATGTTGCCGCCGGGGGATGTGCGAAACTGTCTCGTCGCTCTGTCCGAGGACGAGTCGCTGCTCTCGTCGCTGTTTCAATACCGCTTCGGTGGCGATGGGGACCTCGCCGGCCACAAGTTCGGGAACTTGTTCTTGACGGCCCTCAACGCGGTGACCGGCGATTTCCACGAAGCCGTACGCGCGGCGAGCCACGTACTCGCGGTCAAAGGACGGATCTTTCCTTCCACCAACCAAAGCGTCTCCCTGGTCGCAACCATGGAAGACGGAACTCGGGTAGAAGGTGAAACGAATATCAGCACATCGGAAGGAGCCATCGACCGCGTTTCCCTCGATCCGGCAGGATGTCGTCCGCCGGACGATGCGCTCGAAGCACTCGCACAGGCCGATCTGGTCGTGATTGGCCCGGGCTCTCTTTACACGAGCCTCATCCCCAACGTGCTCGTTCCCGGCGTCGCTGAAGCCATTCGCGCGTCCGGCGCCGTCGTCGTCTACCTCGCGAACGTGATGACCCAGCCGGGTGAAACGACCGGCTACTCCCTCGCCGACCACGTGCGAGCCCTCCTGGCCCACGCGCCCGAGCTGCCGATCACCTGCGTGCTCGCAAACTCCGCCCCTGTTCCCAAGGCCACCCTCGCGCGCTACCGCGAAGAAGGGGCGACCCCGGTCGTCATCTCCGAGCCCGGCGAGCTTCCATGCGAGCTCGTCCTCGAAGACTTGCTCTCGCGCGGCCCGGTGCTCCGCCACGACGGGAAGAAGACGGCACTGGCCTTGCAATCTCTGTTTCGGCGCATGCGGGTCGAAGCCGCACCCATCCCAAGATGACTATCGTTACCCTCTGGCCGCCTCGAAACCTGGCGATCGCGGAGCGAGATTTGTTCGGCAGACCCACGTGGAAACGCACCCTCGCCACGGTCGAGGCGCTCAAGCCGAGACGGGTCACATGGCTCGGCGCGAAACCGCCCGAAGGCGTCGCCCGGGCGTCGTTGAAAGATATTGCATCCAGCCGTGACCGGCTGCTGATCGTCTCCTCGGAGCTTCCTTGTCTCACGGCCCGCACCTTGCGCAGGCTGTTGGGCAAGAAACGCGGCGGGCCGCGCGCTTTGTTCTCGAGCACGGGCGGCGACCCGGTTGCGGTCTCGGTGGAAGCGCGAGCGCTCAAGGGCGTACGAAGCTCTTCGCTCGGCGCGCTATCCAGTAGAGTGGGCGCGGAGCCGGTCTTCGGAGACGATGACGAGCTTCACATCGTCGACTCCGCCGCGTCGTGGAGCGAGGCTCATCGCATCCTTCGGATGCGCAAAGTCGAGGCCCTTCTCAAACGTGGGGTGTTCATGCCTGACCCAGCGAGTGTCTGGGTCGACCCCGATGTTTCTGTCGCGCCGGGAGTCACACTCGCGCCTTGGGTGCGCGTGGAGGGCGACTCCCGACTCGGCAAGAACTGCTCCATCGGAAGCTTCAGCCATCTCGTCGATGCCTCGATCGGTCCAGACACCGTAATCCTCGATCATTGTTTCATTCGCGAGAGCCGGGTCGGACGGAAAGCATCGATCGGTCCCTTCGCTCACTTGCGACCGGCGGCGGTCGTGGGCAATCGCGCTCGGGTCGGAAACTTCGTCGAGCTCAAGAAAAGCACCTTGGGCGACGGCGCCAAGGTCTCTCACCTGGCCTATGTCGGCGACGCCACGCTCGGGGCGGAGGCGAACCTCGGCGCGGGGACGATCACCTGCAACTATGACGGCAAGTCGAAGAACCGCACCATCGTCGGCGATGGCGCATTCATCGGAAGCGATGTCCAGCTCGTCGCTCCGGTGAAGATCGGCAAAGGTGCGTTCGTGGCGGCGGGCTCCTGCATCGTGGAGGACGTGCCTGCCCACGCCTTGGCCCTCGCCAGGAGCCGACAGGTCATCAAAAAGGGTTGGGCCAAGAAAAGAAGTTAGCGTTAGCGCGTGACGCAACAGGGTGTCACGTCGAGCGGAGAGTGATCGCGCGTTGGCGCTTTCGCGTGGAGAACGAACATGTGCGGCATCATCGGATATATCGGCGAACGCTCGACGACGGAAATGCTTCTAGCGGGACTCCGTTCGCTCGAATATCGGGGATACGACTCGGCGGGGATTGCGGTGGTCGGAAGCGACGGCATGAAGCTTCTGCGCTCCGAGGGGAAGCTGGACAACTTGGCCCGGCAAGTGGACCCCAGCACGATGAACGGCTCTTACGGTATCGGTCATACGCGGTGGGCGACCCACGGCCGGCCGAACGAAGAAAACGCCCACCCGCATCGCGACTGCAGCGGCAGCATCGTCATCGTCCATAACGGGATCATCGAGAACTACCTCGACCTCAAAAAGGCGCTCACCGACAACGGCCATGAGTTCGTCACCGAGACGGATACCGAGATCATCGCGCACACGGTCGAGAAGTACTTTGACGGAGATCTCGAGCTAGCGGTACGTAAGGCCCTGGGCGAGCTCGAGGGCGTTTTCGCGTTCGTCGCGCTGTCGGAAAAAGAGCCCGACGTCCTCATCGGCGCCCGCAACGGGCCGCCTTTGGTCTTGGGCATCGGTGAGGATGAATCCTTCATCGCCTCAGACGTGCCCGCTTTTTTGAGCCACACCCGAGAAGCCATCTTTCTCGAAGACGGCGACGTCGCGATCCTTCGCAAGCAGAGCGTTCGTGTCGTCGATATCGACGGGAACGAGCTCGACCGCAAACCCGAGCGCATCACCTGGGATCCGATCCAGGTGGAAAAGCAAGGCTTCAAGCACTTCATGCTAAAGGAGATCTACGAACAGCCGCGGGCCGTTCGAGACACGCTCCTCGGACGCTATTCACTCGACTCCGGCCTGGTGCATTTGAACGAGCTTTCGCTCGACGATGACTTCGTCTCACAGATGACACGCATCTCCATCGCCGCGTGCGGCACGAGCTGGCTGGCCGCCCAGGTCGGAAAGTTCTACATCGAGGAGCTCGCTCGCCTCCCCGTCGATGTCGACGTGGCGTCGGAGTTTCGCTACCGGAATCCGATCCTGGACGACAAGCAGCTCGTCATCGGCATCACGCAGTCCGGAGAGACCGCGGATACCCTCGCGGCGCTCAAAGCCTCGAAGGAGGCCGGAGCGAAGACGCTCGTGATTTGTAACGTCACCGGCTCGATGGCGACCCGCGTCTGCGACGAGACTCTTTACACACATGCCGGACCCGAGATCGGCGTCGCGGCGACCAAGACGTTTACGTCACAAATCGTCTGCCTCTATCTATTAGCTTTGCATCTCGGGCAGCGACTCGGGCGATTGACTCCCGAGGATACCCGCGGACGCCTGGCCGATCTCGCCCGCGCCGCACACATCATGGAGCAAGCGCTCGAGCTCTCCGAGCCGATCATGGAGATCGCGCGCGAGTTCTACCTCGTGGATGATTTTCTCTTTCTCGGTCGAGGCCACCTCTACCCGATAGCGCTCGAGGGCGCGCTCAAGCTCAAAGAGCTCTCATACATCCACGCGGAGGGCTATCCCGCCGGTGAGATGAAGCACGGACCGATAGCGCTCATCGACGATCGCATGCCGCTCGTGGCATTGGCGCTCGACAACCCGTTGTTCGAGAAGATCGCGAGCAACATCCAAGAAGCCAAAGCCAGGGGGGCTCGTATCATCGCTGTGATCACCGAGGGCGATGATCGGCTCATTCCGATCCTGGATCAAGATCGAGACCATGTCATCCGACTTCCTCGCCATCCGGACGCCATCTCTCCGTTGATCAGCGTAGTACCGTTGCAACTGCTCGCGTATCACATCTCCGTCCGACGAGGTTGCGATGTCGACCAGCCGCGAAACCTCGCCAAGTCCGTGACCGTCGAGTAAGCTCCACCCCATCCCGTCTCAGGAGTATCACCTAGGTACAACAGGGTGGACCCAGTGAAGCCCAGCCAGGGAAGCGGATCCTACCTGTACGCTTCGAACAATCCAGTGCGTTTCAGCGATTCGAAGGGACTCTACGAAGTCCGACAAAGCACGGAAGGGCAGGCGGAGGTGATTCGGAATGCGTATGCTACGATCGTCGCGGCACTAAAATGCCCCTGCGAGACGTATCTTGAGGACCGACCGCGCCCAGAGTTCCTGCAGTAACTAGCCGAGGGGGGACCACCGTTCGTATACGTCCGTGCAGGAGCAGGTTTTCCACCGAGAAACCCCTGGTGGCGGATACATCACGTTCATTCTTGAGTACTACGTTGACGAATTCCGCAACCGACTGTGCGAACTACCTAGCTTGCTCCGCCACGAGCTGGGGCATTTCGTGAAAATAGACCTAGTGGAACCGAACCCAGATCCGGTGGCCGGGTTCGCCTCAGCGTGCCGGCTATCGGAATGCATTCGGCCGAACAGATTTCGGTAGCAATCATGAGTTCCCATTTCAGACGGCCGATCGCTGCTCTCTTGTTGGTCTTCCTCTGCCCGCAGCCGCAACTCGTCGGCTCAGGCCGGAGTCTCTTCTCGCCCGAGCTAGAGGCTTGCCTGACTTCTTGGGGGCAAGAGAGCTTCCGTCTGTGCGAGGACATCGTCGAGTCAACCTCGTCGGCGAGTGACAAAAAGCACGCGGCAGCCAAGTTGGGGAGGGAGCATCTGTCGATAGGCAACTGCCGCGAGGCGGCGGAGAGCTACCGTCTTGCTTCGAGATCCTGCAATGGCTGCGCGCAGTTCCAGCTGGAGCTCGCGCGAGCCCTGCATTGTTCAAAGCAACTCGCCGAGTCCAGAAAGGAGTATCAAGCGTACGTCGATAGCCACCCGGATTTCATTCTGGGTCGTCGAGAATTCGCGTCGGTGTTGACGGAGATAAGCGAACACGACGCGGCGATCTTGCAGCACGAGGCGGTCATTGAATTGGAGCAAGGCCGACCTGAAGCGTACGTTTCGCTTGCACGTGCGAACCACGAGGCGGGCAGACCCGCCGCCGCCCAGAACAACCTTGAGAAAGCGGCCGAGCGATATCACGAGATCATCAGGGCACAGGGACGCGAAGCCGATTGGGCGATAGTCGGGCTGGCAACCGTTCTCGAAATGCTTGGCGAGCCGGCCGACGCCCTCGAGCAATGGCGCACCGCGTCGTCCCGCTTCCCCGACGACCGCGGTGTCCAGCTGGAGTACGCGCGGCTGGCGACCGATTCGGCGGTACACCTGTCGGAGGCCTCACAAGCGATTCTTGAAGTCTTGGGATTAGTTCTTTCTGACTACAGAGATGCAACGCTCTGGCAAACCGCCGCGTCGAGAAGTGCGGCCGTCGATGAACTCTCAGCTCAACTCGAAGCGA
>JAJCXL010000564.1 GCA_029263435.1 Acidobacteriota bacterium
TAACGAGCGTCCGGCTCCTCGTCGAAACCCTTCGGAACGACGACGACGGCACCCAGATCGATGTCGTGCCCCCACCAATCGCTGAGCATGTCGCTCTTGAACTTGATATGGCGAATGAATTCGGTATCGGTGGGCGGCTCGATAGGCGGAATCTTCTCGTCGAGTGTCACCGAGACCACGCCTCGCGAGCTTGGGTCCACCCGCATCTTCTTCGGGGTGCTGTAGAGGTTCCCTGGCGACAGGTTCCACTTCTGTCCCTCCCACTGATCCATGTGTGCCTTGATGGTGTGGCCGTCGGCTCGGTGAAACGTCGTGTAGACGTTGAGTACTGCCTGGACGGTGTAGTCGCCCGGCGGGATCTCCGTGATCGATTCGAGAGGAAACCCTCTGGTCGCTTTGTCGATGACGGCCGGCTCGCCGGGCGCCAACCCGTCGACGTCGACGCCGAAGAGTAGCGGCGACGAGAGCGAGCGGAGACGCTGAAACCGGGGCTCGGGGTCGTCTCGTCTCGAGACGAGAAGCAACACCCTGCCGTCCACGGCCGCTGAGGACACGCTCGGTGACACGGCGATCTCGAATCGAAATCCCTGGTCTTGGGCCAAGGAAAATGAGGAGACCATCATCATGAGGCTCACCATGGCGAAGCGCGGGGGGTGTGTTTTGAACGTACTCATATCTCAAAGAATAGCCTAGGCGTACAATCGACACCTATGTCGTCCCGCCTGTCGCCACATGATATTGACGCTTATGAGCGTGACGGCGTCGTGCTCGTAAAAGAGGCGGTCTCGTTGGACTGGCTGGCGGCGCTCGACGCCATCGTCGAGCGCATCGTGAGCGTGCCGGGTCGATGGGCGACCGATACTCGCGATCAGGGCGTCGACCAAGGGCGTGCTATCGACGAGCGCTATCTGTGGCGTGACGAACCCTCGGTCCGTCGTTTCGTGCTCGACTCCGGTGTGGCGGCTCTCGTGGGTGAGACGATGAACTGTCGGACGTTGCGCTTCTACTACGATCATTGGTTCGTGAAAGAGCGCGGGTCGATGACCGCGACTCCGTGGCACCAGGATGCGCCCTACTGGCCGTTCACGGGCAAACAGATCGCGTCGATGTGGATCGCGTTGAGCGATGTCGACCGGGAGTCCAGCGGACTCGAGCTCGTGAAGGGCTCGCACCTCTGGAACCAGCGCTTCCGGGCTCGGCGCTTCGTCGCGACCGATCCGAAAGACGCTTGGATCGACAAAGGCGACCCGTCCGATGTGGAGGTCCCCGATATCGAGCGCGAGCGTGACCGACATGACATCTTCTCCGAGCCCATGAAACGAGGCGACGGTTTGATCTTCTCGGCGTGGATGGTTCACGCGGCACCCGCGAACTACACTGCGATACGCCGGGCGGCGTTGTCGACGCGCTGGCTGGGAGACGACGTTCGGTGGCAGCCCCATCCGGGTGCGGACCCCACCGTTGGTCCTGCCGACACCAAGCTTCAGCCTGGAGAGCTCGTCACGGATGACGAACGGTTCCCGGTGGCGTGGACGCGGGCGGACGCTGGCGGCTAGATTGTCTCCAGAACCCATCACGCTGGAGAGTCCGTCTTTTGTTGATCGGCCGGTCTTGGTCTACGATCCAGTGGATGACATTTTTGAGGCGTTTGAAGGCGAGCGTGGTGAGTGGCATGATCACAAGCTCGACAACTCCAAGGGGTGCTCGTGATATGACCGGCTTCTTCTTACTCGCACTCTTGGCTGGGCTTTGTTTCGCGAGCCCGGCGGGCGCTGACGACCGCGTCGACCGGCTCCCCGAAGATCACAAGACCTGGATCGAAGAAGAAGTGATCTACATCATCACGGATCAAGAGCGCGAAGCGTTCTTGACGCTCGAGACCGTGGATGAGCGCAACCGCTTCATCGAGGCCTTCTGGCGCAAGCGCGACCCCAACCGCACCACCGTCGAGAACGAGTTCAAGATCGAGCACTATCGTCGGATCGACTACGCCAACAGCCATCTGGGGCGCGAGACCTATTTGCCCGGCTGGAAGACGGATCGAGGGCGCTATTACATCATCCTGGGCGAGCCGAAGGACTTGCAGCGCTATGACGGCTTCGGTCAGATCGTCTCGATTGAGAGCTGGTTCTATCAGGGGGATCCCGAGCTGGGCGTTCCAGCGTTCTTCTATCTGCTTTTCTTCAAACGCAATAATTTCGGAGAGTTCCGGCTCTATAGCCCCAACCTCGATGGTCCGCAGGCGCTGCTCACGGGTGCGCTGAGCGAGCCCGGTTCGAGCAACGCTCTCGCCGTTCAAGAGCTCGGAGATATCTCACCGGAGCTTGCGACCGCGTCTTTGTCCTACGATACGGCGGAGCCCCCGGATCTCATCTCGTTCTCACCCTCCATGTCGTCGGAGCTGATGGTGTCGCGGATCGAGGATTCGCCGAAGAGGCGCATTCGTACCGACTACGCCGACGCGGCCTTGCGCTACGGTAACCGGGTCTCCGCCGACTACACTTTCAACTACATCCCGTCGCGCAGCGCTTTCGCGGTACTCGTCGACCCTTCCGACACTGCGCTCGTACAGTTCAGCATCGAGATCGACCCCGAAGACTTCTCGACCGAGAGCGACGAGGACCAAACGAAGTTCTACACGACGCTCGACCTTACCGTCGAGGCGCGAACGCCGGACGGCGTGCTCGTGGTGGCGAATGACAGCGAAGTCTATATCGAGCTGTCTCCGAGCCGGATGCAGCAAGTGCAGTCGCGACCTTTCGCTTATCAAGATCAGTTTCCGTTGGTGCCCGGTGATTACGCGGTCAGCGTCATCCTGAGAAACCGCGTGCTGAGGCGCTACACCGTCGCGGAGGCTGAGATTCATGTCCCTGATTTCGGCGCCGACAAGCCCGAGCTTTCCGACGTCATCCTTGCCTACGGCGTCGAAACGGCTGATGGTGGTTCCGACCAAGGCTCCGTGCGGACGTTTCAAGTCGGCGAGCTTCTAGTCCAACCGGCCGCCGGGGATGTCTTCGCGATCGGAGACACGATGCATCTGGTGACTCAAGCGTTCGGGGCATCGACCGAGCACAAAGTCGAGCTCGCGCTCGCGAGCGGCGATCGCGTGCACCAGTCCGTGACCAGTCCGGTGCATGCCAACGGGCTGGTCGAGGATCAGCTCGTGCTGAGCGACTTGGTGGGAGGCACCTACGAGCTCCGCGCTCGACTGGTCTCCCCCGAGGGGAACACCGAATCCGAGCGGAGCCGCTCGCTTACGGTCTCGCCCCGTTCGGAGGTCGCGCGCCCGGGCTTCGTTTACCGTCGGGGATTCGACTCGCGAGGACCGGGTGTGCTCAGCGCAATCGAAGGCGAGCAGCTCGTCAAGCTCGGCCGCTTCGAGGACGCGCGGATTGCGCTCGAAGAGGCGATCGCCGCCAATTCACGCCACGTCCCTGCCCGAATCATGCTCGCGACCCTCTACCTGCGGACCGGAAACGCAGACGAGACCCTCGAGCTCTTGGCCCCCGTCGAAGAAGTCCTCCCGAATCAGTACGAGGTCGTATCGGGGATCGGGCTCGCGCGCTACGTCAAAGGTGAGTACCCGACCGCAGTCGACTACCTCGCCCGGGCGATGACGCTTCGGCCGCCGGACGCTCTGGTCTTGAACGCCCTCGCCGACGCCTATGAACGGATAGGCGAGCCGACCAAAGCGCGCGAGACTTATGAGCGCTCGCTCCAGGTCGACCCGGAGCAAGCCGAAGTACGCCGTCGCCTCGAGACTCTACCCCCGGGCTAGGCTCGCGAGTTCTAGTTGCCTCCGGTGTTTCCGGGGTTCAGCTCGCCGAGCTTTCCGCTATAGGCCCACATGAAGGTCGCGACGGATTTCTCGGCGCCCGCCATTCCGTAGACTTTGCCCGCGCCTTCGATGACCCAAAACTCGTTCGCCGCGTGAGAGCCGCTGCCGTGTCCCGCTGCGCCCCCGACGATGGGAATGCTAATCGGGCTCACGGTGTCGTTGACGAAGAGATAAGCCGGCCAATAGGGCCCGAGAATGGATGTCTCGTCCGGCGGCTCGCCGTAGGGGATCCCGAAGATGTCATAGGTCGTCATCAATGACCGGGCGGCGTCGTTGTCGTAGCTCATCTTCGACCACGGGACGTCGCCGATCACGGTCATCTCGACGTCTTCGTAGCCGTGCTTATCGAGATGAGCGCGGACCTTCTTCGTCATCTCGAGCCCGTCCATGTTTGGAACGTAGCGGAAGTTGTGCTTGGACGTGATCTTGTTCGGCAAGATGGCGCCGGCTCCAGCGGGGTACATGTTGCCCCCCCAAATGCCGTCCAGGTTCAAAGAAATGCCGTAGCGGGCACGTTTGAGGTGCTCGAACGGATCGTCTTCCATGAATCGGGCGACACCGGCGATCTCCGCCGCGACCTCCAGATCGAGGTTCTCCGCGGACTTCCTGAGCCTCGCGATCTCTTTGTCCGTCAGCGGCAACGCGTCGTCATAGAACCCGTCGACGAGCACCTGCCTTCCGTCCGGGCTCAGTAACGTGCTCAGCATTTGGATGTGACGCCACGCCGGGGAGTCCACCGCGCGCGCGTTGTGTCCGTGGATGTTCGACGCCACCGGTCCATGTCCCCAGCGCTCGCCGCTGGTGGTGAGCTCGATGTAGACGCAGCCTTCGGAGCCTCCTGAAATGCCGCCTCCGCCGCTTCGTCCTTGGCGACCGAAGCGATACATCGCGTCGACGTCGTCGAACAGCTCAGGGTTTTCTCGGACGAACTGGCGCAGGCCAATCGACATGCGCTCCTCGTCCCCTTCGGCAACGATGACCAGGTTGACCGGGAGTGTTCCGACAGCTTCCCGAATCGCCATGAACGCGTTCCACTGGACCATTTGCGGCCCCTTGGAGTTCGTCGCGCCGCGGCCGATGAGGACCTTCTTGAACGGGGGGTACTCCTGGAGCCGGGCCTCGAAAGGCGGCGACACCCACGCATCGGGCTGCGTCACGGGCATGGTGTCGTACATCCAATAGATGAGAAGCGTCTTCTCCGCGCCTTCGTCGCACTTGGCGTAGACGACGGGGTTGCCGGGCTGGCCCCACTCGGTCATCGGGACGTCATAGACGCGAGATTCCTGGCAGCCGAGCTGCTCGAAGAAGCCTTGCACCATCTGGGCGGATTCAGGGATGCCTTCGCCGGAGTTCGAGATCGACGGCTGCTGCACCCAACGTTGCAGGTTTCCGACGTGCTGGTCGATGTTCGCGTCGATGTGGTCGAAGACCTTCTTCAAGTCCTCCGGAACGCGACTCATGTCCGGGGAGATGGACTCGTCGGCGGTCGCGCGGATGCCCTGGGCAAGTCCCTCGGTGGACTCCGTCATTCGCGGGGTTTGCGCCTCCGGGGGCGCACAGCTGAGAGACAAAAACAGGGCTGGAAGGATGATCCAAAAAAACTTCATGACGCCTCCTCGACTCGCAAGCCGGATCGATGAAGAACAAGACTGCGCGAGGCTAACGCATTCGGAGGGCGGACGCTAGTCCGGTCGAGATCCAACCGCAGCCGGCACTCGACCGGATGGAGACGTTCAGCTCGATGAAGCGGCCTTCGTTAGGACTGTCGCTTGCGTCCCTTGGAGCCTAGGAGAGCCGCGAGACCCGAGCCCAGAAGAAAGAGCGTGCCCGGCTCCGGAATGCTCGTGCCGGGGCCCGGACCGGGGCCGCCCGGGCCTGGACCAGGTCCTGGGCCGGGTGGTCTGAGGATCTCCGCATCATGCGAGTACGGAGCGAAGTCGTCGCGATCGATGTCACCGTCCATCAGGACATCGGTGTTGTAGAGATCGAAGTGAAGACCGAACCCCGAGTCGAGACCGCTCACGTCGACGTCAAACTGGGCGTAGTAGGACCCGCTACCTGATGTATCGAAGAGAGTGCCCCCGGGATCGTCCTGGGTGTTGTACGTCGTCGTCGTGTCACCGGCGGTGAACTGAAACCCATGCTGCGAAAAGTACGTGTCGAAAATAGAGTGTCTCGACAGATCCCCGGCATCATGAAACTGATCGAGGGCATCGAGGGGCGGCGTCCCGTACACCATGTCACCGGTGGCGTCGAATCAGCATTTGAGCGCTCGTGGTCCAGCATATTCCGATCGCGATGAGAGCTGTTGCCAAGGTGCACCGGACTGCGAACCGGCGGCAAGGAAGACTCATGAGTAGCGTCCTTCGTGGGTGGCTTCTTCGATTGTAGCAGTCCCGACTCACTAGGCGAGACTGGGACCGCTCAGCAGGAGACGCAGTTGTTGTTGTTCACCGCACCAAGGCTCACGAGAAGATCGCGCGCTTCCGGAAACGGATTCACTCGCTGGACCGGCCCGTTCGCCA
>JAJCXL010000565.1 GCA_029263435.1 Acidobacteriota bacterium
GATGATGAGAGCCATCCGCGATTGATGCATGAGCGAATTATGCCACGAGCAACCGATGGCCGGCTCCCCCGCTTGGGGACTAGTCCTTCTCACCAGACCGCGCCCCAGGTCGAGACTTCTGCGAAAGGCGCCGGTCGAAGAGCTCGCCGCGCCCTTCCGCCTGCGAGTAGTCGGAGTTCTTGATCTTCAGCCATCGCGTGCCGTCTCGATAGAGTCCTCGCCGACGTTTCGCGACGATCCCTTCGAGATCCAGGCGGCAGACCTCCTCGAACAGCGCAACGCCTCGCTGGTCGACGTGATCCACGAAGAGGAGACGAGAGCCTTGTCCAGGCACCAGCTTCCGCAGCTCGGCTTTACGCTCGACGAGCGGAAGCTCCCGCAAATCGTGTCCATTCAGCCACAGCAAGTCGAACGCGTAGAAAAACGGGCTGGCTCGGCGCGCCATCAGCTCGTTGAACTTGGAGCGCCCCTCCCCGTCGAGACAGACGATCTCGCCATCCAGCACCGCTTTCGAAGGGGCGAGGTCTCGTTCGATCGCGAACGCCAAGGGCTCGAACTCGTCGAAACGGTGACGGTTGCGAGAGATCAATCGCGTGCGGGGGCCATCCACATAGGCGACGGCGCGAAAGCCGTCATGTTTGAGCTCGAAGAGCCACTCTGGGTCGTCGAAGGGCTCGGGTCGTTTCTTGACCCGTATAGGAGTTACCCCGGAGAGCATCTATCAGCGATCAATATCAAGGGAACCCAGGCCCGGTCCGGTCCGTATAGGTTCTTGGAGGGTGCTCACTTGGAAATTCTCATTCTTTTCGCCGTCGCCGTGGCCCTCGTACTCACGCTCGCGGCCGTCTTCGTGAAACTCCTGCTGGTGGTCCTCGTCTTTCCCTTCAAGATTTTCGGGATGCTCGCCTCCGGCGGGGTCTCTCTGTTCGCGCTCGGCTTCAAGCTCTTCGCAGCGTTCGCCGCGCTCGCCATCGGTCTCGTCATCGTCGCGAGCCTTCCTATCTTGCTACCCGTCGCGATTGCTTCCGGCGTCACCATCGCGTTGCTCTGCTAGCACGATCCACCCCTGCGCGGCAGGGACATCGCTAAGGGGTAGGACTCTCCAGAAGCGTGCTGAGACGCCTCGAGGCTTCGTCACGGCTCAAGACCCCGACGAGAACCCCCTGAGACACGACCGGTACGAGCGTATTCGCCTTTTGCAGCATCGGCAGCACACTCGTCGCTTCGTCGTTCGCGTCGACGGCTCGAACGGCTAACTCTCGGCTCATGACTTCATCCGCCGTCATTCGCTCGAGGTCGGCTCTCGATAGGCCGCGGAAACTGTCGAAATCCAGCATGCCGACGAGAAGCCCCCCCTCGACAACGGGCACGGACGTGTCGCCGTTCGGCAGCATGACTTCGTCGACGACGGTCGACAACCGCATGCGCGGCGGCACACAAGAAACGTCCTCCACCATGAGATCGCGAGCGCGCACACCGCGCAGCGCCGTGCGAATGAGAAGCTGTTGGTAGCTGCTCCGGGCCGCGTGTCGCAAAAACAGCCCGATGAAGACGAACCACACACCACCGACGATGTTGTCGAGCAGGAAGATCCACGCGAGGCCGATGAAGATCACCATCGAGCCGAACAACGAGCCCACCCCGGACGCCACTTTCGTGGCGGCTCCAAACTGGCCCCACACGCCCCACAGCAACGCACGGAGCACACGCCCGCCGTCGAGCGGGAATCCAGGGATGATGTTGAACGCGACGAGTACCAAGTTCATGCGCGCGAGCAACGTCATTACGTCCATGAACGGCGCCGGAAGCGTTCCGCGAGCGAATAGATAAATGCCCCAGAACCAAATGGCCAGAAACAAACTCATCAAAGGCCCGGCGATGGCGATACGAAACTCGGCGCCCGCGCTCTCGGGCTCCTGAGTCATTTCCGCCGCGCCGCCAAAAATGAACAGCGTGATGCCTTTGATGCCGACTCCGTTCCTCAAAGCCACGACGGCGTGAGCGAGCTCGTGGGCGAGGACCGAGCCGAAAAGCAGCAAGCAGGCGGATAGCCCCAACGAGAGCCTCGAGGCAAGACCGAGATAGGGATAGTTCTGGCCGAATCCCGCCGCGAAGCTCGCCGTCATGAGTGCGGCGATCACACCCCACGAGTAGTCCACTCGGATCGGGATCCCGAAGATCCGGCCCAGCTGAACCCCACCCCAGGACATCAAGGGCTACGCTCCAGGATCTTGATCCTCTTGCCGGCCGCAACGGTTTCATTCAAGCGAAGGTTGTTCACGATCGACAAAGTGTCGCGGTCGTCCTCGGTCATTCCGGCCTGTTCGAGGGCATTGGCAAGCGTCATCGACCGAGGGACGGTGTACAGCTTCAGGCGGGAGGGTTGGACCTCGAGATCTCTCTCGTCCGTCACTCGGTCGAAGCTCTCGATGACAGCGTTGAAGATCGGGGTGTAACCGCGGATCGCGTTCGCGCGAGTGAGCCCGATGAGCTCGTAGAGAAGCTCTCCATCGGCGATGAACCCCGCCTGGCCGTAAATCTCGGCGTTTTGAGTACGAGCCCGAAAGGGCGCTCGATAAGCCGTAAACGGCCCCACCCTGAGCTGCTCCCCAGTGCCGAACTCGAGGCGGTTCTTGCGGAAGAAATCGCGCGCATGAGCCTCAGGCGACGTCCCCTCCGGAGCTCGAGCAAGCGTCAGCTGCAACGCCGCGCCCCCGTCCGGCGGAGCCGCATAAACGACGGTCTGCGTATTCTGTACGCGCCATCCCTCGGGATAGTCCAGCTGGAAGCGCAGCTCCGGATGAATGAACCGCTGGTCGCGCATGAAACCTTCACGAGGATTCTCTCCGAACACGAGCCCGTCGAGTCGGGAGAGATAACCCTCTTCGCCGACTTCGAGATCCGTGAGGGCCCCTCTCTCGACGCGCAGTTGCTCGAGGATCGCCTGCTCCCGGTCTTGTGGATCCGGATGGGTCGAAGCCCAAGACGGAACGCTGGCGCGGCCTTCCGACAGGCGTCCGAGCACCGCAAAAAAGGTCGCCATCTCGGTGGGGTCATAGCCGGCAGTCAGTGAGTAACGCACCCCGAGGCGGTCGGACTCTCTCTCCGCGTCGCGACCAAACTTCAAGAACAACAATCCGAGGCTACCGCCAAGAACGTCCCCGAACTGCTGCACCTCTGGAAAAAAGATCCCACCTAGGCCGACACCCAACCCGGCGAGCTGTTGCTTGGACATCTGCTCCACGCTGTGTCGAGCCGTCACGTGACCGATCTCATGACCGAGCACCCCAACGAGCGCCGCTTCGCTTCCCATGTGGGCGAGGATGCCCCTGGTGACGTAGATGTAGCCGCCTGGAAGCGCGAATGCGTTCACGACGGGTGAGTCGACGATCCGAAATCTCCAAGGAAGCTCCGGCCGCTCCGAGCGGCGGGCGAGCTCCAACCCGAGTCCTTCTACATAGGTCTGGAGAGCGTCATCGGGATATAAGCCCATGCTGACGTCGACATCGGCCGAAGCCTGCCGCCCCATCGCGATCTCTTCGGCCTCGCTCACCAAGACGAGCTGCCGCCGTCCCGTGATGGGGTCTCTCGCGCAGCCCATCCATCCGATGGCCACTAGCAGGTAGAGCAAGCTCCACGAGCGGGCCAGCGACGCTGAAGCTCGAGTCGTCGTCATGCTGAAGTCGATTGTATCGCGCGGCCATCGGTTCGGGTCTCCGCGGCGGTTGAATCAGCAACGAGAGGGACGCGGGTGCGTCCTTCGAAGACACGCCCCCGTCACGCGACGCTTAGGGAGGGAATCGCGGAAATATCGGCTACGCCGGGACCCCGTCGAGGGCCCCGGCGCGCCGAGAGAAACTGGCCTGAGACTCAGGCGTAGTACTTGGTGTTGATCTCGACGTACTCCTGCCACTTCTCCGGCAGCTCTTCCTCAGGGAAGATCGCCGTGACGGGGCACACCGGCTCGCACGCACCACAATCGATGCAGGTTTCGGGATCGATGTAGAGCTGTTTTGCTTCCTCGAAACCGTCCTCATCTTTCGTCGGATGGATGCAATCAACGGGGCAGACTTCGACGCAGGCTGTGTCCTTGGTGCCGATGCAGGGCTCCGCGATGTAGTAAGACATTCTAGCTTTCCTCCTTGGTTAACACTCTCTAGATGACGTCGAGCAACCTCTGTGAATACTGAGCCACCCGGTCCAGATAACCCCACAACAAGAGGCCAATAATATTAGGCACGACGAGCACGAAAAGTAAACCTGCATATATGGGTTGCAGGATCAACGGTTTCGCGGGCGAAGGCGTTTCGTCTCCGTCCACGAACATTGTCTTCAGAATCTGGAGATAGTAGAAAGCGCCGATGGCGCTGTTCACACCCCCCACGACCGCGAACCAGCCGAGTCCGGCTTTGATGACGGCCGAGAACACGTACCACTTCGCGAGAAAACCCGCGAAGGGCGGAATACCCATGAGCGAGAACAAGAACACGCCCATGACGAGGGTGAGCATCGGTGCGCGACGCCAGATGCCGGCATAGTCTTTGACTTCGAAGCTCCCGATCTCGTTGTGCACGATGATAACGACCAAGAATGCACCGAGGTTCATGAACAAATAGACGACCATGTAGGCGACCATCGCCTGAATGCCTTCTCCGGTGAGCACCGCGGCCCCCATCATGATGTAGCCCGCGTGAGCGATGCTCGAATAAGCGAGCAAGCGCTTGACGTTCGTTTGAGTCAGCGCGGCGATGTTTCCCAGAGACATCGTCAGGACCGCGACCACCATCAAGATCGTCTGCCAGTCCACACTCCCCACCATCGCCCAGTTGTGGCCTCCGGCGGGCTCCGACAATCCACCGTAGAAGAAGCGAACCAGCACCGCGAAGCCGGCGACCTTGGGGCCCACCGACAGAAAGGCCGTGACCGGGGTCGGCGCTCCCGTATAGACGTCGGGGCACCAGAAATGAAACGGCACCGTCGCCATTTTGAACCCGATACCCGCGAGGATGAGGACGATGATGACCATCAGCGCCGGGCCGGAGCTCGCGACGATCTCCTGATTCGACAATGCCGCGCGGATCTCGTAGAGGTCCAAGCTGCCGGTCAGACCGAACAGAAGCGACATCCCAAACAACATCGTCCCCGACGAGACTGCGCCAAAGATAATATATTTCAGCGATGCCTCATTCGAGAAGCGATCGGTCTTCAGATACCCCACCATCACGTAGGACGCGATCGATACGGTCTCGAGCGCCAGGTAAATCATCATGAGGTTGATGGAGTTCGCCATCCAAATGAGCGAGACCGTCACCGTCAACAACAACACCAAGAGCTCACCGTGATGCACGGACTTGAGCTCTTTCGAATGGACGGTGAACAAGAGCACGAAGATCGAGGAAGCGATGAACAAGATCCGCAACACGTTGCCGAACCCATCGAGCGCAACCATGTTGTTGAACAGCCCGGCGGAGACCTCGCCCGCGCCGGCAAAGGCGTAAAACAGCGCGACGACGAGCCCTATGAGGGTCGGGATCACGATCACGAGTCGCCGTTCGGACTGCGAACGATTCTTTGAGATCAAGTCACAGAACAATACGGCCATGAGCGAAAACACGAGTACGATTTCAGGCACGAAGTACTGAAGACTTGAGACGGTGTCGAGTCGCTCCACGTCTTATCCTTTCATCCCTTGAGGGCCGAAGCTTCAGGGAGATCGACGCCTTTGAGAATCCGATAAAGCGACATGACGATCGCGAGCGCTACCGCCGACTCGCAGGCTGCGATGACGATGACGAACAGCGCAAAGACTTGACCTTCGGTATCTCCGGTCACGAAACGCGAGAATGCAATGAGGTTGATGTTGGCGGCGTTGAACATGAGCTCGATGGACATCAACACGTTGACGGCGTTTTTCTTGGTCAACAAGCCGAACAGCCCCAAGGAGAACAGAGCCGAGGCGACGACGAGGTAATACTCGAGAGGTATCAAAGGTCTATCCTTCGGCGAACGAGCATGGCCGCCCCTAGAAGCGCCACGAGAAGCAAGACCGAGGCGATCTCGAACGGCAGCACGTACTCCGTCATCAACAGCCGACCAATGGCCGGTGTGGTGGGCCCCTCTTCTACCAGAGCGGTCTGACTCCACGGAGTCGTCAGAACAACAGTGACGAGCACCGCGAAGACCGTGAGAGAGACCAGAGCGCCGGAGCCGAGCTGAAACGTGGCCGTTTCGAGCTCCAAGCCGTAGATCCGATTCGTCAGCATCACGCCGAAGAGAAAGAGCGTCAGGATGCCGCCGACATAGACGAGGATCTGCACGCCGGCAAGGAAATCGGCGCCCAACATCGCGTAAAACGCAGCGACGCTGAAAAAAGTCGCCAGCAGAGCGAACGCCGCGCGCACCAGATTGGTGCCGAGCACCACGACCAGAGCGGAGCCCAGCATCAGCCCGGTAAAGACCCAGAAAATAATCTTGGGAGCGAGGGTTTCCATCGGTTTCTAGCTACCTCCGGCCGCCACCGGTTCGGCCACTTCTTCTTTGGGTGGCTCGGGCGGCGCGGGCTTTTCCTTCGCGAAACGGTAGAGAAAATTGCTCTTCAACGTCTCGGCGAACTCGAACTCGGGTGTCATGACGATACATTCGGTCGGACAGGGATACACGCAAAGTTGGCAATAGCAGCACAGCGACATATCGATGTCGAACTGCACGACTTTCTGCTTGATGGCGGTGCCGTCGGCTGCGAAGAGAGGCGCTTCGGTTTTTTCCCGCTTTTCGGTCGTGATGGTGATGCAGTCCACCGGGCAAACTTTCTCGCACTGCTTGCAGCCGATGCAGTCTTCGATCTTGACGTGAAGGCGCATCCTGGAGCGATCTTGCAAGACGCCGTCAGGAACGATCGAAGACTTCCACCGTTCTTCCGGAAGCTCCTCAGAAGTGTATTGCTGGGTGACGCTCCGCGTGAAGAGATGTTTGAACGTGATGATCATTCCGATCGTCACGGTTTTCGCGGTGACCCAGATATTGGAGAGATAGTTTTTCATTTCAACTCCCGACCACGCCGTCGATGGCGGCCGCGATCAAGACGACGAACGAAATGGGGATGAGATACTTCCAGCACAGCGCCATGAGTTGATCGACTCTGAGCCGAGGGAGGGTCCATCGCAGCCACATCTGCACGAAGACCAGGGCCAGCGTTTTGACGAACAGGACCAGCGGGCCACTGAAGAAGGGTCCGGACCAGCCTCCGAGAAAAAGCACCGCCGTAAGGGCGGCGACGAAGAACATCGCGCCGTACTCCGCGAGAAAGAAGAACGCGAAGCGCATGCCGCTATATTCAGTGTGGAACCCGGCGACGAGCTCGCTCTCGGCCTCCGGAATGTCGAAGGGGTTGCGATTGGTCTCTGCCAGCCCGCAGATGAAGAACAAGATGAAACCGATGACGTTGAGCCCGTAGAGGCGGAAGATGAACCAATTCGTGACGCCACCGACTCCGCCTTGCTGCGCTGCGATGACATCTGACAGATTCAAGCTTCCCACTTGAACCACGACCGACAAGATGACGATGGCGGTCGGAATCTCGTAGCTCACCATCTGCGCGGCAGAGCGCATCCCGCCGTAGAGCGCGTATTTATTGTTCGACGCCCAGCCGGCCATCAAGATCCCGATGGCGCCGAGCGAAGTAATAGCTATCGCGTAGAGCAATCCGATGTTGAGGTTGGAGATGACCAACCCTTCGCCCCACGGAAGCACCGCGAACGCCGCGAAAGCCCCCATGATGGTGAGAAAGGGCGCGAGCTTGAACAAGAACTTGTCGGCCCCGTCGACGATGATGTCTTCCTTGAACAAGAGCTTCAGACCGTCGGCGAAACTCTGCAGGACGCCGTGCCAGCCCACTCGCATTGGCCCGAGACGATCTTGAATATGGGCCGCAATCTTGCGCTCGAGCCAGATCAAAAAGATCGGCAGCTGGGTAATCAAGAAAACCGTGGCCCCCACGCCTATCGCGATCGAGGCCACCGACGTCATCGTGGGCGTCAGGCGCGCAGCGAGCCCGTCTCGGATGAGCCCCGCGATCATCGGGATGAGTGCGATGACGACGACCGCTCCAGCGGCGCCGCCGACGACGAGGGCCGAGAGAGCGTTGGAGATCGTTGCTTCCAGAGCCGGACGTTTCAAAGCCATCAGCGATCAATCTCTCCCAAAACGATGTCGAGGCTTCCGATGATCGCGATCATGTCGGCGAGCATTTCGCCTTTCGCAATCTCGTGAAAAATACTCATCGCTACGAAACACGGCGACCGCCCCTTCACCCGCATCGGGATGAGGCTGCCATCGCTGATGACGTAGAAGCCGAGCTCTCCGCGCGGGGCTTCGGTGCGCCCATAGGCTTCGCCTGGCTTCGGCTTGACCCGCTTCGGCACCGATTCATGGACATCGCCCTCCGCCGGAAGCTGGTCCAGCGCTTGTCGTAGGATGCGCACGCTCTGGCGCATCTCATCCACCCGAACGTAGTAGCGATCCCAACACGAGCCAATCGGCCCGTAGCGTCCTTGCCCCACGGGCACGTCGAAATCGTACTTCTCGTAGCCGCAATAAGGATCTTCTTTGCGGATGTCCCACTTGATGCCGGAGCCCCGCAAATTGGGCCCGGTCAGCGCGTAGCCAACCGCGAGCTCAGGCGGAATGATGCCCACCGTCGCGGTACGCGCGGTGAAAATCTTGTTGTGGCTGAGCAGCTCGTCGAGCTCTTCGATGACGGGTGAGAACTGGTCCAGGAACACTTTCGCCCGGCCGGTCCAACCCTCCGGGAGATCGTGAGAGACGCCTCCAACCCAGTTGTAGTTGTACAGGAGCCTGGCGCCGCAAAGCCACTCGAACAAGTCGAGGATTTTCTCGCGCTCGACGAAGCTGTGAAGAAACGGGGTGAACGCGCCGATATCCAAGCCGTAGGTTCCGATAGCGAGCAGATGAGACGCTATCCGTTGAAGCTCCGAGACGATGACTCGAATGCATTCGACCCGCTCGTTGAGCTCGATCCCCATGAGCTTTTCGACCGCGACGGCGTAGGACAAGCTGTTGGCCATCGAGCCGACATAGTCCATCCGGTCGGTGAACGGAATGACGCCTTGATAATCGATGTTCTCGGCGTGCTTTTCGAAGTTTCGATGGAGATAGCCGATATGGGGACGGGCGTCATTGACGACTTCCCCATCGGTCTTGAGCTCGATCCGCAACACTCCATGCGTAGAGGGATGCTGAGGCCCCATGTTGAGGATCATCTCGCCTTCTTCGAGATCCTCGGGCTTGAACGCGTAGGTCTCGTCCGGCTCCAGATCCTTGTATTGCGTTTGCGTGCTCATCTATCGCGCCTCGAAAATCAATCGAAGGGACCGATGCCGATTTGCTCGCCCTGTTGGGCGCGCTCGGCCATTTTCGCCGTGGGCTTGACGGCAATGCCGTGCCATTCCTCCGGCCATACCCAGTCTTTGAGTAAAGGAAAGCCCGGCCAATCGTCGGGAAGCAGGAGGTGCCTGAAGTCGCTGTGGCCCTCGAACTGAATCCCGAACAGATCGAACGCCTCACGCTCGTGCCAATTCGCGGTGGGCCACACGTTCTCCAGCGTCGGCATGGTCGCATTCGCACGCGGAAGCTTGACCTTGATCACGATCCAGTGGCGGTGCTTGAGAGAGGTCAAGTGGAGCACGACCTCGAGGCGCGCCTCCTCGGGATTCTTGGGCGGCAGATAGTCGACGGCCGAGTGGCAGTGCAGCATGTCGAAGGCGAGCTCGGGATCATCGCGAAGATAAGTGCAGACGTCTACGATCGCATCGACTTCGACAAACAGAAAAGGATCGACGACTTCGAGCTCCGCGCTGGGGATCTTGCCCGGAAATTTGGCTTCGATCTTTGCCTGAACCGCGGCCGCGTCGAGACTCAAGCGCTCACCTCCGTGACGACCGGCTTTCGCCCTTCGCGGGGATCGTCGATCAACGAACGCTCGCGGATGACGTCTTGAAGCGCCATAACCCCGTAGAGCAAGGCTTCGGGACGCGGCGGGCAGCCGGGGACGTATACGTCCACCGGGATGATCTGGTCGACCCCTTTGACCACGTGGTAGCCGTGCTGCCAGTAAGGGCCGCCATTATTCGCGCAGCTTCCCATCGAGATGACGTATTTGGGCTCCGACATTTGCTCGTAGAGCCGCTTGATGCGGATGGCCATCTTGTGAGTGACGGTCCCAGCGACGATCATCAAATCGGATTGCCGAGGCGTCGCCCGCGGGATGAGCCCTAAGCGGTCCCAATCGAACCGGCTGGCCCCCGCAGCCATCATTTCGATGGCACAGCACGCGAGCCCGAAAACCATCGGCCACAGCGCAGATTGCCGAGCCCAATTCACCACGGTATCGACGCGGGTCATGATGAATTGCTGGTTGTCTAGAGTTTTGATGAGGTCCATATGACTCCTTCGGTCGCTACATCACTCGGATAGGCTAGGCAGCTTTCGCCGGCTTCGCTCTGGCGGCTTCACGATCTTCCTCGCGGACCCATTCCAGGTCGCCCTTGACCCAAACGTCGGCGAGGCCCAAAACCAGCATGCTGATGAAGATGAATCCGGCGATGAGGGCAGGCATCCCGATGTCTTTGATGACGACCGCCCACGGAACGAGCATGACCGCTTCCACGTCGAAGACGAGAAATACGAGGGCGAACACGTAGAACCGAATGTTGAACTGCACGCCCCAGGGAGTGCCGATCGGATTCTCGCCGCACTCATACGGCATCTGCTTTTCCCGGGTCGGATTGTGCGGACGGACGAGGCCGGACACGAACAAGGTCACGCCGACGAAAAGACCTCCGACGACGAGGAACATGAGGATCCCGACGTATTCAATCATGTCTTTTTAAAGCCTCAGCTTTCCCGTGCCTACAAACGTGCTCGATGTTCCGGGCGGGAGCCCATCCCAGCCGTTCATTATTCCAGCCGACCCTCGAGGCCGCAACAAAAGCCATGTGCGGCGCGACCACGAACGTCAGCCGCAGCGAAAAGTCCTTTGGTTAGAATGAATTCTAAGCGCCTACGCGCTCCTCGGGCCATACAAGCGCGGTATTATAGCGACGGGCTTTGGGACGGGCAACCGAAAAAACGAGCTCGCGGCTCCGAGACCCCGAGCCATACGCCTCGAGCACTAAGACGACCCCGAGGCCAGAGCGGCAACGACGGCGTCGGTATACTCCGTGGTCGTCGCTGTCCCGCCCAAATCAGGGGTGCGGATTTTGGACTCGCGAAGGACCTCGAAGACAGCGTTGACGATCCGATCCGCCGCCTCATTCTCGCCCAGGTGTCTGAGCATCAGTACCGCGGAGAAGGTCAGCGCGGTCGGATTCGCGATGCCCTTGCCGGCGATATCCGGCGCGGAGCCGTGGACGGCCTCGAAAACCGCGTAGTCCTCACCGATGTTCGCCGCCGGCACCATCCCGAGGCCGCCGACCAAGCCCGCGCAAAGATCGGAAACGATGTCACCGTAGAGGTTCGAGAGCAGCAGCACGTCGAACTGATTCGGATTCAAGACGAGCTGCATCGCCAAGTTGTCGACGATCTTGTCGTCGAACTCGATGTCCGGGTAGTCTCGCGATATCTCGCGGGCGCTGTCGAGAAACAACCCGTCCGTCAACTTCATGATGTTCGCTTTGTGAACGGCGGTGACTTTCTTCCGGCCGCGCCTCACCGCGTAGTCGAAAGCGAAGCGAGAGATTCGATTCGAGGCGTAAGAGGTGATCACTTTCATGCCCTGGCTCACGCCCGGCATGACCATATGCTCGATACCCGAGTACAAATCCTCGGTGTTCTCACGAACGATGATGAGGTTGATGTCCTCGTAGCGAGACGGTACCCCGGCAATGCTCCGCACCGGTCGAAGGTTGGTGTAGAGATCGAGCTCTTTCCGGAGCGCGACGTTTGCGCTGGGAAAACCCTCGCCGACGAGGGTCGTCAGTGGCCCTTTGAACGCAATCTTGTTCTCACGGATCGAGTCCAACAGATCTGGAGGTAGCGGGTTGCCGGTTTTTTCATAGGAACGGATACCGGCTTCGTGTGGCACCCACTCGCACTCTACGCCGGTCGCTTCGACGATCCGGGTGGCCGCTTTGGTGATTTCGGGGCCGATCCCGTCGCCGGGGATCAGAGTAATTCGGTAGCTCATCGTGGTGAAGTCTAACACGACGCTTCCGCCCGGACGCGTCGCCGCGGCGCCTCGGTAAGAGGTAAGATGGGCCTCGGATGAAGCTTTCAATCGTCATTCCGACGCTCGACGAATCGATCAACTTACCCTCCGCGTTGGCGTCGCTTCCGGCCAATGCCGAGATCGTGGTCTCGGATGGTGGTAGCTCGGACCCGACCCCCACCGTGGCCGCACGCCACGACGCTCGGGTGGTATCGGGGAGCCCCGGACGAGCAGCCCAAATGAATCGCGGCGCGACCGCGTCGACGGGCGACGTGCTCTTGTTTCTCCACGCAGATTGCCGACTCGGCCCCCGCGCCTCGGCGGCCATCGCATCCGCTCTCTCCGATCCCGCGGTCGTCGGCGGCTCGTTCCGGCTTCGCATCGCCGATGAGAACGGGCCCGAAAAGCTCCGCTACCGACTCATCGCGGGGATGTCGAACGCCCGCGCGACCTGTCTCGGTGCCCCATACGGAGACCAAGCTGTCTTTTGTCGCCGGGACGCGTTCGAGCGGGTCGGCGGCTTTCCCGAGCTTCTTTTCATGGAAGACGTCGCCTTCGTCAGAAAGCTCAAACGCGTCGGAAGACTGGCGCGGGTCGACGAGACGGTGACGACGGGACAAAGACACTGGACGAGCCTGGGGCCCTTCGCGACCACGGTACTGAACTGGACGATGGTCAGCCTGTTCACCGTCGGCGTGAGCCCCGAGCGACTCGCCCCGGTCTACTTCCGGCTGCGAGGACGCAAGCGCCCCGAGCCGTCATCGAGCAAAGCTTACGTGTGAGCGCCTAGTTCGTCATCTCCCCATGCGGCTCTCGAGCGCGCGCGGGTAGGCGTCCAAGTCGATGGGCGTTCTTGCCACTCCGGTCTCCATGGCCGCGCGGGCTACCGCAGGTGACTCCCAGGTCAGAACTCTTGGGTCGAAGGGCGAGGGAATGATGTAGCTCGGCCCGAATTTCATGTCGTCGTCGCCATAGACGCCTTTCACGGATTCCGGCACGTCCTCTTTCGCCAAATTGGCCAACGCGTGCGTGGCGGCGATCTTCATTTCCATGTTGATCGCACGGGCACGTACGTCGAGCGCTCCGCGAAAGATGAAAGGAAAACCGAGGACGTTGTTGACTTGATTCGGAAAGTCCGACCGCCCGGTCGCCATCACCACATCGTCACGCACCGACATCGCGTCATCCCAACTGATCTCAGGATCGGGATTCGCCATGGCCATCACGAGAGGCTTCGCAGCCATCGACGCGACCATCGACTTGTCGACCGCGTCCTTCACCGAGACCCCGAGGAAGACGTCGGCGTCCACCATGGCCTCCGCCAAGCTACGTGCATCGGTCCCGGACGCGAAGCGCTCTTTGTAGGGGTTCATCCCCGCGCCGCGTCCTTTGTAAATCACGCCTCTCGAGTCGCACATAATAATGTTGTCGTGCGAGACTCCGAGGCTCTCGGCAATCTCCGCGCACGCGATTCCAGCCGCTCCCGCGCCGTTCACCACGACGCGGATGGCCCCGGCGTCCTTACCGGCGATCTCGAGCCAGTTGAGAAGAGCCGCTCCCGAGATAATGGCGGTGCCGTGCTGGTCGTCGTGGAAGACCGGAATGTTCATCTCTCTCTTGAGGGTCTCTTCGATGTGGAAACAATCCGGCGCCTTGATGTCCTCCAGATTGATGCCCCCGAAGGTCGGCTCCAGAGCCTTGACCACCCGGATTAAGTCATCCGGATCGGACGCATCGATCTCGAGATCGAAGACGTCGATGTCGGCGAAGCGCTTGAACAACACTCCTTTGCCTTCCATCACGGGCTTCGCGGCTTGGGCTCCGATATTTCCGAGACCGAGCACCGCCGAGCCATTGCTTACCACCCCGACCAAGTTCCCTTTCGCGGTGTAGGTGAACGCAGCCTCGGCGTCTTTCTTGATCTCGAGGCACGGTTCCGCCACGCCCGGGCTGTAGGCGAGTGATAGATCCCGCTGGGTGGCGGTCGGCTTGGTAGGACGGACCTCGATCTTTCCCGGTCGTCCGCTCGAGTGGTAGTCGAGAGCGTCTTGCTTTTGAATCACGTGGGGGCCTCCTGATTGCGCAACCCCTTATTCTAACTCTATCCGCGGAGCGAAAGGGCCAACGGGCCAAAGTGCCGACCGGCTCGGATGCTTTCCATTCGACGATCTCTTTCCGCTCATCGCTCCGGAATGGGATGAGCGTTCGTGTCGACGAAGGTCGTACCCCAAGGACCGGTCGCGTGAATCTCGAGCTCCGCCGGCTCGGTCGTCCATTCGAAATGGCTGACGCCCTCGGGGTTGACAGAGAACGTGCCCCGCTCGAGCGCATAGGCATTGGAGCGGTCCTCTACGGCTCCGTAGCCGCGAAAATATTTACCGGATAAGACCGTAACGAAAGCGTCGGCCGGGTGGTAGTGAGGACCTTTTTCGTAGCCTGCCGGATAGCGGAGGCGGAGTACGAACGGTCCGGGCGTCGTTGGATCTCCGTAGAGGACGGCGGCTTTGACGCCACCCGCTCGATCCTCCCAAACGATATCCTCGGCTTGGGTCACGTAACGGTCCGTGTCTTGCTCGGGTGAAGATAGCAATAAACTCGAGCCGCCGATCGCGACGGCGAACGCACATAGGATGAACTTGGTCGAATTCATGACGACTCCTCCGGGCCCTCACTGAACGACATGTCAGTGGGTGCCAACCATCCCACCGGCGAGCACCATCGGTCGAGTCGAGTCACTAGCGCCGCGGGACATGAAGAAAGGTAAGAGTGTTCCGACAACGACGATCCCCATCGTCAGCCATTCGAGCCCGGACGGGATCTCATCGAGCAGCACGTAAGCGAACAAAAGAGTAATGACGGGGTTCACCAGCTGGGCGTTCACGACCGTCGCAACCGGTAGCGCCCGTGTCGCTTTGATCCAGAACAGCTGAGCCGAGACGACAGCGACGGCGGCA
>JAJCXL010000566.1 GCA_029263435.1 Acidobacteriota bacterium
CAAGATCGTCGAAGTCGGACCGCTCAAGGCCGGTTTCTTGCTCTGTACCGAGATCATGTTCAACGAGCACGCGCGCGGCTATGGGCGGGGAGGCGCGCACGCGATTCTCGCGCCGCGAGCGGTAGGACGGGGCTCTCTTTCCAGGTGGTTGACCGCCCTGAAAATGGCGGCCATCGTCTCCGGCTGCTACGTGTTGAGCTCGAATCGGGGAGGCGTCGATGGCGGCGGCCAGCGGTTCGGCGGCCGCGGCTGGGTCATCGATCCCGACGGCGAGCTAGCGACTCAAACGTCGGAATCGACACCCGTTGTCTTCTACGAGCTCGATCTCGACGCGGCGCGACGAGCCCAGCAGGCTTATCCTTGCTACGTGAAGGAAACTTGATCCCGTCCAGTCGCTAGTCCCCTGGCACAGAAGTAGGGGGCTAGTGCGACGTACATAAGTCTCTCGGGGCGTGGTCTCGACGAAAGACCTCTCGCTGCCGGCTCGGACATCCGCTCTTCGCGAGCATCCCCGTCGAAGGATCGATCTCGACGACGCGAACTCCCGAGGGCACGCTGAAAGGGAGATCGTCTCGACCGGAGACCGCCGCTTTCATGAAGCGCGTCCAAATGGGCAATGCGGCTTGTGAGCCCGAAAGTCCGAGCGAGCGATTGTCGTCGTAGCCCACCCAGACGACCGTGAGGAGCTCCGGGGTGTAGCCGACGAACCAGGCGTCCCGGGTATCGTTGGTCGTGCCGGTCTTGCCTGCGGCTGAAACGTTGAAGCCCCTCGCTCGAACCTCCTTCGCCGTTCCGACGCTGAGCACGCTTTGCAGCATGTCGGTGACCAGAAAAGTGCTCTCCGCCGAGGCGACCCTGCGGCGTTCGACGTCTCGCCGCTCCACGACGCGTCCTGAGCTGTCCTCTAGGGTTACGAACCATCTGGGCTCGACTCTGAAGCCTCCGTTCGCCAGCACCGCGAAGGCGGTGGCGAGCTCCAGAGGGGTCACCTCGAAAGCACCCAACACCAAGGACGGATAAGGAGAGAGCCGGCTCGACATGCCCATCGATTCCCACAGCGAAACGACGTTGTCGAAGCCGACCTCGCGGCCGACGCGAGCGGTGGCGACGTTCAAAGAAAGAGACAGCGCTCGTCGGTAGCTGACGACTCCCTCGAAGCGACGACTGTAGTTCTGAGGGATCCACTCCCGGCTCCCTTGCAGAAACGTCGTCGGCGCGTCATCCACCATCGAAGCCGGACCCTTGGTGGGGTCCTTCTCGAAAGCCGCGAGATAGACGAAAGGCTTGAACGCACTTCCCGGCTGGCGGTGGGCATCCGTCGCGCGATTGAACTGAGATGAGCCGTAGCTCCGGGCGCCGACGAGAGCGAGAACGTCCCCGGTTCCGGGTGCGATGGCCACGAGCGCGGCCTGGGGGAGAGGGGCGTTCGTGCCGAGCTTTCCCCGAATTTCTTCCAAGCCTTCGACGACCGCTTTTTGGGCGTGACTCTGGAGATAGCGGTCCATCGTCGACTGGACGCGAAGTCCGAGCGTCTGGAGCTGGCCGGGATCGTGGGATTCGAGTAGTCGTCGCCTCAACGCGTCTATGAAATAGGGAGCTTCGCCTTCATCGACCGTACCCTCGACGACGCCTAGCGGGGAGGCGATGGCCGCGTTCGCCGTGTCCGGCTCGATGAAGCCCGCGTCCAGCATTTGGCGAAGCACCACGTTGCGACGCTCGAGGGTTTGCTCAGGATGCCGGAACGGTGAGCTCGCGTTCGGCGAGCGAATGATCGCCGCGAGGACCGCCGCTTCGGCGACGGTCAAGTTCGACACGTTCTTCCCGAAAAAAATCTGTGCTCCTTGCTCGACGCCGTTGACTCCGAACGAGCCCCGTTGGCCTAGGTAGACGTCGTTCAAGTAGAGCTCCAGGATCTCTTCTTTCGTGGAGCGGGTCTCGAGCAATACCGCGAGATAGGCTTCTAGAATCTTCCGCCGCCACGTTCTCTCCGGAGTCAGGAAGTAGTTCTTTACCAGTTGCTGGGTGAGCGTGCTGCCGCCCTGGCTGAGATCTCCGCGTCTGAGGTCGGTCGCGAGTGCCCGCGCGATCCCTATCGGATCGAAGCCGGTATGGGTGAAGAAGCGTCGGTCCTCGGTTGCGAGCACGGCCTGAGCGACGGGGACGGGTATCTCATCGAGCGGAGTCCACCTCCGTTTCGACCGGTCGTCTCCGAACAAGGTCGTCACGGGGACCGCGCCGAGCTCTATCCGATCGAGGAGAGCATCCAGACGGAGCTCCGTGATGGCCTCGATGCGTGAGTCGCTGAACCGTACTTCGATCGGAGGCCGAAACTCTCCGAACGGCTGGAGCGCGACCTTCTCTCCGGTGCGAGCGAACTCTCCTTCGGCGCCCGACAGCGTTCCGGCCTGTCGATAGCCGAGATCGTTGAGCACCGATACCAGCTCTTCCGGAGTCGAACGCTGAGCCTGACGGATGACGAACGGCCGGGCGGAGACCGATGCGAGCCTCTGACTCGACTCTCCTTCGAGCTTGCGGTCCACGAGGGCCTGAAACCGCAGCGTGTGGAAAATCAGAAACGCCGTGACGACGAAGGCCATCGCCGAGACGATACTCAAGAGCGCGGCGACGATGACGAAGCGGCGTCGGGAGTAGGCGCGGGACTTCGAGCCTCTCTTTTTGCGCTTCTTCTTGGGCAAGGGGTTTAGGTAAGACGCGCTAGAACTTGTAGACCTTCATCATGTTCGTCGCGCCGGGGAGCGTCGTGTGACCGCAAACCGTGACGACGATGTCGCCGTCATCGACGAAACCCTTGCGCCTGAGAAACTTCATCGCCACTTCGAGCATGGCGTCGGTCGTGTCGAAATGCTCGCCACGCATCGGAATGACGCCCCAACGCATCGCGAGCCGTCGGTACACCCGATCCGAGGGCGAAAAACCGAGAATGTGGCTCTTGGGTCGCGAGTGACTCACGAGTCGAACGGTGGAGCCGGACTCGGTGAAGGCGACGATGTAGCGAGCGTCCAGCTCCTCCGCGGCTCGAGTCGCCGCATAGGCGACCGCGCGCGCGACTTCCGAGCCCGCTTGGAGACGAAACCTGGACGAGCTTCGGTGCGAGGGCAAAGCCCCCATGTGGGCCTCCGTGTGCACGGCAATCCGTGCCATCGTCTCCACCGCTTCCACCGGATGGTCGCCCACCGCGGTCTCGGCCGAGAGCATGATGGCGTCCGTGCCGTCCAGGATCGCATTGGCGACATCCGACGCTTCGGCTCGGGTCGGGACCGACTCGTGCACCATCGACTCGAGCATCTGGGTCGCGGTGATGACGAGTTTCCCTCTCACGTTCGCCTCTCGGATGATCTCTTTTTGAATGGTGGGGACTTGCTCGGGCGCGAGCTCGACGCCCAAATCGCCTCGCGCGACCATGACACCATCGGCGACCGACAGGATCTCCTTCAAGTTGTCCACTGCTGCGGGACGCTCGATCTTCGCGATGATGTGGATATCTTCGCGCCCGTATTTCTTCAACTCTTCTCGCAACAGCTCGATGTCCTCTTTGCGTTGCACGAAGGACATGGCCATGAAATCCACATCCAGCTCCACGCCGAGGGCGACGTCTTTTCGGTCTTTGTCCGTGAGGCTGGGAGTCGACAAAATCACGCCGGGCAAATTGATGCCTTTGCTCGATTTGAGCATGCCGCCGTTTTCGACCTCAGTGATGACATCCTCGTCGGTCACCGAGGTCACCCTCAAGCCCAGTCGTCCGTCGTCGAGCACGAGGCGATCGCCCGCATGGACGTCTTTCGGGAGCGACTTATAGGTGGTCGAGACTTCGGAGGCATCTCCGGGGACGTCTCGGACCGTAATGGTGAACGGTTTCCCCTCGACCAACATCGCGCCTTCGGCGGCGACAATCTTTCCGGTGCGGATCTTCGGACCTGCGAGGTCTTGGAGACACGCGACGGGCCGATCTTGGTCGTTCGCGATCCGTCTGACGTTTTGGAGGTTCTCACGGTGGTCCTCGAAACTACCGTGAGAGAAGTTCAGTCGAGCGACATCCACTCCAGCGGTGATGATGCGTTCGAGCGCGTCCGGAGCAGAGCTCGCAGGACCGAGAGTAGCCACAATCTTCGTCTTGCGCATGGATTATCCGATAGATGCTTTCGTCACGACGGGTGACGCTGACGGGAGCCGGGTGAATCGATACTTGAGAATGGTCGTGATGATCTTCCATCCGGCCAGCACCGTGCCTTTGACCGTCCCCGTGATCTTGGAGGTGCCGATCCGGCGGTGATAGCTAACCGGTACTTCGGTCGACCGGACCTCGGACCGCGCAGCTTTGGCCTGCATTTCGGCGGTCCACCCATAATCGCGATCTTGCATGTCCAAGCTCAGCAGCGTCTTGTAGCGAATGGCCCGAAACGGACCGAGATCGGAGAATCGGCAATTATAGAGAAGGTGGATCATGGTCGTCGCGAGCCAGTTGCCCCAACGTGCATGAGGCGCGAGTGCGCCCGGCTCCCTAGCGCCGAGAACTCGCGAGCCGACCACGAAATCGGCCTCGTCTCGAAGAATGGGTGCGACCAGGGCTCGCAGTTCTCGAGGTCGATCGCTGTAGTCGCCGTCGACGAAAACGACGATCTCCGGCGGAGAGTCCGCGAGCGCGGCGATCCCGGTGAGACAGGCTTGCCCGTACCCGGCAGAAGGCTCGAAGATCACGCGTGCGCCGGCCGTCGCCGCGACCCTCGCCGTGTCGTCCTTGCTCCCGTTATCTACGACGAGGATCTCCGTGACGAGATCGCGAGGGATATCTGCCACTACTTTCGCGATCGATCTCTCTTCGTCGAGAGCCGGGATAATGACTGCGATACGCATCGATCAAGCCAGTATAGCGGAAATTGGTGATACGCTTGGTTGCCCAATGCCTCGACGCCTCCGGTGGTTGCTTCCCACGCTTGGCGTGGTCTACGCGTTTTTCGGGCTGAGCGCGTCCAAGGCCTCCGGGCAAGACTCCTACGATGTGCTCATTACGAATGGGCGGGTCCTCGACGGGATGGGGAACCCTTGGGTCCGGGTCGATATCGGCCTCCGAGGGGATCGGATCGTCGCACTGGGGGAGCTCTCCGGCGCTGATGCCGAGACGGTGATCGACGCCCAGGGGTTGTTCGTCGCGCCAGGATTCATCGATGTCCACTCGCACGCGGCCGAAGGGCTTTCTCGCGCGGAGCTCCGGCGGGCCGAGCCCATCCTCGCTCAAGGCGTCACGACCGTCGTCTTGAATCCTGACGGAGGCGGCCCTTGGCCACTGTCTGAACAGCGCGCCTCTTACGAGGCCGAAGGGATCGGCGTGAACGCGGTCTTGATGGCGGGCCACGGCACCATCCGTCGCGAGGTCATGGGGCTCGAGGACCGTCCCCCGAGCCGTGAAGAGCTCGAGCGGATGAAGTCCATGATGCGTGCGGCCAATGAAGCCGGGAGCTTCGGCCTGTCGAGCGGGTTGTACTACGCGCCGGGCAGCTACGCGGACACGGAAGAAGTGCTAGCTCTCGCGCGTGAGATCCGACCGGGTGGCGTCTACACGAGCCACATCCGGGACGAAGGAGACTATACTGTCGGGCTCCTCGCCGCCGTCGACGAAGTCATCCGCATCGCGGAAGAAGCCAAGGTCTCCGGAATCGTGACCCACATGAAAGCCCTCGGTCCCGGCAACTGGGGGAAAGTGGTGCCCGCGACGATTCGGATCGAGCGGGCTCGGGATCGTGGCGTCTCGGTCTGGGCCGACCAATACCCCTACGAAGCATCGGGCACGAGCATCACCGGAGCGCTCGTCCCGCGCTGGGCGCAGGCAGGGGAAACGATGCCGGGCCAGCCGACGCCTCTCCAAGCACGGCTCGAGAGCCCCGCCGAGCGTGCGAAGCTTCGCTCCGAAATGCTGGTGAACATCGCCCGCCGGGGCGGCGCGCAGACCTTGCAGATATCGAGGCACCAAGCCGAGCCCTCGCTCGAGGGCCGCTCTCTCGCAGAGATTGCGGAGGAGCGAGGGGTCGAGCCCGTGGATCTCGCCCTCACTCTTCTCGAGCGCGGCGGATCCGGGCTGGTGTCTTTCAACATGTCCGAGGAGGACATCGCCCACGTCATGCGAAAGGACTACACCATGACGTGCTCCGACGGCGGTCTGGTCGCGATGGGAGACGGCAAGCCGCACCCGCGTTACTACGGAACCTTTGCTCGAAAGATCGCTCGCTATGTCAAGGACCTCCGGGTCGTCACGCTACCGCACGCGATCCGGTCCATGACCAGTCTTCCCGCCGCCGTGTTTCGAATGGCCGACCGGGGCCAGATCCGGGTCGGTGCCTACGCCGACGTCGTTATCTTCGACCTCGACCGGCTGACGGATCGTGCCAGCTACTCGGACCCGCACAGACTCTCCGAAGGCGTGGTGCATGTTTTCGTCAACGGAGAGCACGCCGGGCCGGACGTGTTATCGGGTCGGGTTTTGCGCCCAGCGGAGTGAAGGTTAAGATCGATGAAATGCCTATGACATCCCCACCTCCGATTGCAGAGAACATTCTAGAGACGATAGGCAACACGCCGCTCGTCAAGCTCAACAACGTCACCCAGGGCATCGACGCGACGGTGCTCGCAAAAGTCGAGTTCTTCAACCCTGGTGGGTCCGTCAAAGACCGCATTGGCATCGCTATCATCGAAGACGCCGAGCGCCGCGGGCTGCTATTGCCCGGGGGGACCATCGTTGAAGCCACCTCGGGCAACACTGGAATGGGCCTGGCGTTGGCCGCCGCCATGAAGGGTTACAAGGCGGTCTTCGTGATGCCCGACAAGATGAGCGATGAGAAGATCCGCACGTTGGAGGCCGTCGGCGCGAAAGTCGTCGTGTGTCCGACGGCGGTCGAGCCGGACGACCCGCGAAGCTATTACAAAGTTTCGCGCAAGATTGCCGACGACACTCCGAACTCGCTCTATGCGAACCAGTACCACAACCCCGTCAATCCGGAGGCGCACTACCGTACGACGGGCCCGGAGCTCTGGGAGCAGACCAAAGGCAAGATCGACGCTCTGGTGGTGGGGATGGGAACCGGAGGCACGATCTCCGGGACGGGCAAATATCTGAAGGAGAAGAATCCCGACATCCAGATCATCGGCGCCGATCCCGTCGGCTCGCTGTATTACGAGTATTTCAAGACGGGTCATCTCGGTGCCGCTCACTCCTACAAGGTCGAGGGCGTGGGCGAAGACTTTCTCCCGTCCACGATGAATTTCGACGTCGTCGATGACGTGATCCAAGTCGGAGACAAAGAGTCCTTCATCGTCGCAAGACGTCTCGGTCGAGAAGAAGGCCTGTTCGTCGGAGGCTCGTGCGGTACCGCGGCTGCAGCGGCGCTGCGCTATGCGAAGGGCTTGCCCGCCGATAAGGTCGTCGTCGTGCTCCTACCGGATTCAGGGGCGCGTTATCTTTCGAAGTTCTTCAACGATGACTGGATGCGTCAAAACCGTTTCCTCGAGACGGATTTGAGCGGCCACACCGTCTCTGACCTGCTCGTCTCGAAACGCATCAAGAACGTGATCACGGTCTCTCCGTCCGAAAGCATGGCCGATGTCGTCAATAGGATGAAAGAGCACAGCATCTCTCAGATTCCAGTCGTCGCGGAAGGAAAGCTCCACGGACTCATCACGGAGTTCGCCCTGCTCGAACATATGGTGCAGCACAAGGGAGACGCTGCCGAGCCGATCGAGCCATTGGTCAGCACGGATCTCATGGAGGTCGTCTCACCCACTATCTCGCTCGAAGCGCTCTCTGAAGTCTTTCATCGAGGCCACGTCGCGGTGGTGCTCGATGCGGACTCCGTGAGCGGGATCGTCACCAAGATCGATCTCATCAGTTTTCTCGCGGAGCAGCCCGCGTGAAGCTCGCAACCGGCATCGCCTTGTGTTTGCTCGGCGCGCTGAGCGCTGCGGCCGTGTACGCGCAGAGTCCCGGATTGACGCCGCCAGATTTGCACCGGCTCTCCTCGGTGGGCGACGTTCACTCGAGCCCGGACGGCCGCTGGATTCTCTATACGCAGTCCGACGCGACGGGGCGTCGGCGGGCCGCGTCCATCCTCATAGTCTTTGATCGCGAAGAAGGCTCCTCTCGCGTTTTTCGCGCGTCCGGCGAGGGCGGGTTTCATGCTCGGTGGTCTCCCGATGGCTCCGCGGTGGCGTTGCTCGGGGTGTCGGGAACGAGATTCGGGCTCATCGTGACGAACGCTTCTGGTGG